>JACNFK010000027.1 GCA_014384675.1 Candidatus Thiopontia autotrophica
AACCGGTGACCTCTTCCTTACCAAGGAAGTGCTCTACCGACTGAGCTATATGAGCCTATATATTGCTCAACATTCAAGGCCATTCAACCCCAAAAAACTGGAGCGGGTGATGGGAATCGAACCCACATAATCAGCTTGGAAGGCTGAAGTTCTACCATTGAACTACACCCGCTGAACAACCTTATTTCATGGACTCAATCGTCCAACACTACCTATCTTCACTAAAATTGGTGGAGGGGGGTGGATTCGAACCACCGAAGGCGGAGCCAGCAGATTTACAGTCTGCCCCCTTTGGCCACTCGGGAACCCCTCCGAAAAACAGGAGGCGATATTTTGATGATCTACCTCTCTGCTGTCAACCGATAATCACTAAATTACTGCAAAAAAACGATTTATTTCCGACTCTGCTCAAGAATCATCTGCTTCTGCAGATGATCTAATCTCAAAATCATGGGTAATTTCTACTGAACTCCTCAACATATGTGAAACCGAACAGTATTTTTCGGCTGACATATCAACTGCCCGCTGCACCTTGCTCTCATCTAGGCCATCTCCAACAATAACGTAATGGAGATGCATTTTTTCAAATACCTTTGGAATATCCTCAACACGCTCCCCCTCAATCTCAATCCAACACTTCTCAAGTGGCTGGCGTGCTCGATTCAGGATAAAGACCACATCCATTGCTGTACAGCCACCAGCAGCCAACAAGACCATCTCCATTGGGCGCATACCTGTATTTCTGCCGCCAACTTCCGGAGCACCGTCAATCACAACTGAATGACCACTCCCAGTCTCTCCCACAAACTGCATACCGCCGGTCCATTTCACTGATGATCTCATTTTCATACCAGAACCCTCTTTCTTAAATTAATAAAACAGCTCATTTAACTGCTCCCCAGGATCTTCTGCCCGCATAAATGCCTCCCCTACCAAAAAGGCATTAACCTGATGGTTGCGCATGAGCTGCACATCCTCTTTTTGGTGAATTCCACTCTCCGTAACCACTATTGTCCGTTGCGGAATCTGATCCAACAGCCCCAACGTGGTTTGAAGTGAGGTTTCAAAAGTTCGGAGATTACGATTATTTATCCCCATCAACGGCAGTTTTAGAGGAAGCGCACGCTTCAGTTCGACCTGATCATGCACCTCAACCAGAACATCCATGCCTAACTCATGTGCCAATCCTGACAGATCAGCCATCTGTCCATCCTCAAGTACTGCAACAATCAACAAGATACAGTCTGCACCTATAGCCCTGGCCTCATAGACCTGATAGGGATCAATAATGAAATCCTTACGGATCACCGGAAGACTACAGGCTTCACGTGCCTCAATAAGGTAATCCTCATGACCCTGAAAAAAATCACGATCAGTCAGAATAGATATACATGCCGCCCCGCCCCTCTCATAACTCTTTGCGATTTCTGATGGAATAAAGTTTTCACGTAGCAACCCCTTACTTGGAGATGCTTTCTTGATCTCGGCGATAACTGCTGGATTACCGACAGCAATCTTGCGACGCATGGATTCGACAAACCCACGTACACCAGATGCATCAGCTGCACGCAAAATTAGCTCTTCTGTCCCGATCTTTCTTGAACGTGACGCTATCTCCTCGTTTTTGCGGCAAATTATCTTTTTAAGGATATCTGGAGCATCACTCATGACTGAACCATACTACTGCTGTTGAGAGCAGCTAACCAACCCGTCTAGCTTGGCCCTTGCCTCCCCACTGGCAATCACCTGCTGCGCCTGTTTAACCCCATCCTCCAGTGAACCAGCCAGCCCGGCAACATATATAGCGGCCCCGGCATTAAGTGCAACAATATCACTGGCAGCGCCACTCTCGCCATCCAGTACACTCTGTACAACAGCAAGGCTCTCGCTAGCGTTCTTCACTGAAAGCGACTCAAGCGGTGAGCTATCCATATCAAATTGATCCGGTGTAATAGTATAAGTACTAACCTCACCATCCTTTAGCTCTGCCACCTCTGTTGCCCCGTTAATAGTAATCTCATCCAATCCATCACTACCATGAACCACCATAACATGGCGACTTCCAAGCTGCTTCAGCACCTGGGCTAATGGCTCCACCCATGCTGCATCAAAGACACCAATAACCTGATTTGGAGCCCCTGCCGGATTGGTAAGCGGGCCCAGAAGATTAAATACGGTACGTACAGCCATCTCCTTGCGCGGACCAATTGCATGCTTCATCGCACTGTGATGCATAGGCGCAAACATAAAGCCAACTCCAATCTCATTAATACAGTTTGCTACCTGGTCAGGAGAGAGATCAAGCCTGACCCCTGCCTCCTCCAGCAGATCTGCACTACCTGAACTACTGGAGATAGAACGATTTCCATGTTTGGCAACCTGGCCACCTGCCGCTGCAATTACAAATGTAGAGGCTGTTGAGATATTGAATGTTTTTGCGCCATCCCCTCCAGTTCCTGCAGTATCAACCATATAATCTCCAGAGACTGCTACTGGCGTTGCCAGTTCACGCATAACCGAGGCTGCGGCACTGATCTCATCAACCGTCTCCCCCTTCATTCGTAGACCAACCAGGAAACCTCCAATCTGTGCCTGAGTTGCCTCACCAGTCATGATTGCCTGCATCACCGACTGCATCTCCTCACGACTGAGGTTTCTACCATCGATTACTGCCTGAATAGCTGCCTGAATCTCCATCTTCTTCGTTACCCTTTATTTATAATTTTGAATTCATATCTACCGATCTAAAAAATTCTTCAATAGAGCATGCCCCTCTGCGGTCAAAATTGACTCGGGGTGAAACTGGACACCCTCAATATCCAGCTCCCTATGACGAACCCCCATAATTTCATCCATCGAACCATCACTATTCTCTGTCCATGCCGTAACCTCAAACAGATCGGGCAGACTATCCTTGTCAATCACCAACGAGTGGTAACGAGTTGCCTCCATAGGGTTGGAAAGACCCTTGAATACACCACTATCATTATGGTGAATCATCGAGGTCTTGCCATGCATGATTTCACCAGCATGAACAATCTTCCCTCCGAATGCCTGACCAATGGTTTGGTGCCCAAGACATACTCCAAGAATAGGGAGCTCTCCAGACATCATATTTACTACATCAAGCGAAATCCCCGCCTCATTCGGCGTGCATGGGCCGGGAGAGAGCACAATCTTTTCAGGTGCCAGCTCCCGTATCTGATCAAGTGTAATCTGATCATTTCGGTGTACCTCAACCTCTGCCCCAAGTTCACCAAAATATTGAACCAGGTTATAGGTAAAGGAGTCATAATTGTCGATCATCAAAAGCATCGACAAATCTTATCAAACCCTAATAGCTGCCGCTAAACAATCTACCTTTTTCTCAAGAACTTGCTTAATATCCTGTCCAGCTGATTTGCAAATGCCTGTCTGTCATTCTGGTTTAGAGCAGATGGGCCACCAGTATCGATGCCGCTGGACCTCAAAGTATCCATGAAATCCCTCATCCCCAGTCGTGCCTTTATATTACTGGCGGTATAAAGCTCGCCTCGAGGACTTAGTGCCTCTCCCCCCTTCTCAATCACATCAGCGGCCAGAGGGATATCAGCGGTAACAACAAGATCACCCTCACTCATTCTCTTGACGATCTCGTTATCAGCCACATCAAACCCGGAGGCGACTCGAAGAAAACTGATATATAACGACCTCGGTATGCGTATTGACTGATTTGCCACCAATGTCATCTCCAATTTTGTACGTTCCGCTGCCCGAAAAAGGATATCCTTGATAACCACAGGACAAGCATCTGCATCCACCCATATCTTCATCAGGCCAGTTTACACCATGACCAGCACCAAATTCTCAGCACTACCTATCTCCAAATCCATACTACACAACCTTGAAGGGATCGGTCTAAAACAGATGACCCCTATACAGTCCCAAGCCTTGCCCCATATCCTGAAAAATCGTGATGTCATTGCTCAGGCAAAAACAGGCAGTGGCAAGACAGCAGCTTTTGGTATCGGCCTGTTAAACAGGCTAAATAGAAAAAACTTCAGAGTCCAATCCATAGTCATCTGCCCAACACGAGAATTGGCAGATCAGGTGGCCAAGGAGCTGCGTCGCCTGGCCCGCTTAACTGATAATGTAAAAATCTTGACCCTCTCTGGCGGGGTCCCATTTGGGCCGCAACAGGGGTCTCTTCGTCATGGTGCCCATGTTGTGGTTGGTACACCTGGACGCATACTCAAACATATCGCTAAAAACTCACTCACCCTGGATACACTCGAGACTCTGGTGCTTGACGAGGCTGACCGCATGCTGGACATGGGCTTTATTGAAGAGATCAGCAAAATCATCTCTCATACCCCAGAAAGGCGTCAGACCCTGCTCTTCTCGGCAACCTATCCAGAGGAGATCATGGAGCTAAGCAATACCATACAAAAAAGTGCCATCCATATTCATACCACTTCCAGCGAGAAGGCCAACCCAATCACTGAATACTTCTATGAGGTCTCTCCAGACAACAAGGGCTCCGCACTGATTCAACTGCTATCCCACCATAAGCCAGATAGCGCCATCATTTTCAGCAACACAAAAATTAAAACAGAGACTATTGCCAACACACTCCGTAACAAGGGGATAGCAGCTATGGCCCTTCATGGAGATCTGGAACAGTATCAACGTACAGATGTACTGGTACAGTTCTCAAACCACAGCTGCTCTGTACTAATTGCAACTGATGTAGCTGCAAGAGGGCTGGATATCAAAGAGCTGGGGATGGTTGTGAACTACGATCTGCCCCATGATGAAGAGACCTATATCCACCGTATTGGAAGAACCGGCCGTGCTGGTAGCGAAGGAGTGGCCACCACACTCTTCACTCCGAGTGAGGCCATGAAAGCTGATACCTATAACAATACAAATCGTCTTTTTGAAAACATCAAAACATCATCCGGTACTGACGTCACTAGCCTGACATCAAAAAATCTAACCCTAATGGTTAATGGAGGCAAAAAAGAGAAAATACGACCAGGTGATCTTCTTGGAGCCCTGACAGGTGAAGCCGGAATTGCTGGATCATCGGTAGGAAAAATTGACATTCACGACCACCAGAGTTACGTTGCCATTGCACGTGACTCAATCGATAAAGCCTGTTCACGCCTAAAAAATGGCAAGATAAAGGGGCGTAAATTTTCTGTCAGGATATTGCCCCAAGCCTGATATCCAGAATATTCCTGACCATCCTCAATAAAACTGTGCGACCATACGCATACCTAAATTACAGCAAGGTTTTCTTATGCCAAACAAATGTGGATTACTGCTCGTAGCAGTATTGATGACATCTTCAGCGATTGCTGATGACACACGCAATAGTGCATTTGGTACTCAGGACCAATGGCAATCTCAAGTTGCTGATGATACATATGCTGACGAAACACAAGGCCCGTCAAAAGAGGAAATTATAGAATTTCTAGGCAAGAAATTGGTGCGCTCAATAGAGAAGACATCGTTGCTGGAACAGGAGATCCGCTGTGTTCAGCGTGCAAATAACGATGATGATTCGTTATCAAGATGTTACGAAATTGCGCGCCAAAAAAGGCAGTACTACAAACAGAAACACGGGCTCAATAAGCCACGTCAAAGACGAAATCGCCAGGGGACCGGGGTAATGCCGAACTTTGACGGCATGAGAATGGGAATGATGCCTACACCATGGTAGGAATAGCAGACAACAATTAACTCATTCTGTTTGGCCTGCTCCGAGAACCTCTTTTGGATGCAGATGTTTGGCCTCTTCCTCTCCCTCTATTAGCCCGTTTTCCTGGGTGCTTGCGCCCCGCTTTTCCTCCTCCCCGGCCACTCTTGACAGGCTCCGCCTTTATTGATGGATCTACTTCATAACCTGGAATAACCTTTTTAGATATCTCCCGTTTCAGCAGTCGCTCAATATCTCTCAATAACCCATGCTCATCCACACAAACCAGGGATGCCGCCTCACCCTCATTTCCAGCGCGCCCAGTTCGGCCAATACGGTGAACATAATCTTCCGGCACATTTGGTAGCTCAAAATTCACCACATGGGGCAGCTGGTCAATATCCAATCCACGGGCGGCAATATCTGTTGCCACCAGTACTCTGACATCCCCTCGTTTAAAGCCTGCCAGAGCCCTGGTACGAGCCCCCTGACTTTTATTGCCATGAATTGCGGACGCGGTCAGACCATCCTTTTCCAACTGCTTTGCCAACCTGTTGGCACCATGTTTGGTTCTGGTGAATACCAGCACCTGACGCCAATTCTTGGAGCCAATCATATGTGATAAAAGTTCACGTTTACGTTTTTTGTCAACCGGATAGATAACCTGATCAACTGTCTCAGCTGTGGTATTTTGACGTGCAACCTCAATCAGCTCAGGATTGTTTAGCAGATCATTTGCCAACTGTTTAATCTTGTTTGAGTAGGTGGCCGAGAACAGTAGATTCTGACGTTCACGAGGCATCAGTTTCAGCACTCTACGAATATCATGGATAAAACCCATATCCAGCATACGGTCAGCCTCGTCCAACACCAGGATCTCTACATGAGAAAGGTCCACAGTTTTCTGTTGGGCATGATCAAGCAGACGCCCCGGTGTAGCAACCAGAACATCTACCCCATGACGTAATTTTTGGATCTGTGGATTGATTTTTACTCCGCCAAAAATCACTGTGGAGCGCAGTGGCAAATGTCTTCCATAAGTCTCTATGCTCTCACCAACCTGAGCAGCCAGCTCTCTGGTGGGGGTCAACACCAGGGCACGTACGGGTCTTCTCCCTTTTCCCTGCGCATGTTTAAGCAGCAGCTCGAGCAGAGGCAGAGTAAAACCTGCTGTCTTACCAGTACCAGTCTGGGCACCAGCAAGAACATCCTTGCCTTGTAGTATTACCGGGATGGCCTGAAACTGAATTGGCGTTGGTTCACTATAGCCCTGTTCTGTTACAGCACGCATGATTTCGGCCGACAGGCCGAGAGATTCAAAAGACATGTTTTAAGGTTTTCCTTGGGAAATTACACTATTGGTAATTACAGGTATTAGATTACCATCCAGACCATCATTAAAATGAATGCAATGGCAATGTAGATCAACACTCTCTATTCTACTATCTGGTTAATCACGAGTTTTATTGTATCGGTTTGACTGGTTGTGGTTTCAACTGTACCGACCAGGTCTCCTGACCCACCAGTTGCAACCCCGCTTTTTGAGACTTTTGCCCCAACCACAATCTGGTCTGCGGATGACAGGTTATTGCTAGCTATCATGGCCATAGTGTCATCAAGCTGAATAGTTGTTGGGAGTGATGCAACTGTCAGACGCTGAGCCGCCAAGGGTGGCCCCTTTTTGCCCTGTGCCTTTGCATAAATAAAGACTACATCCTCTGCACTAACCATCTCCTGTAGAGACTGGTCAAGAGCGACTGCAACAGTCAAGACCGTACCTGCAGGCACTGCTACCAGTTTCAGCAGCGCTGTTTTCTCACGCCCCAACTGCTCCTGAGCCTCATACGCTGCCTCATTGATCATGTTTACAATTTCCGGATCATCGGTAGGTGCGGTATTGGCCAGGCGCTCCCAAAAACCTAATGCCTTCTCATATTTACCAAGATCGAAATATGCGTGGCCAGAGATCCAGAGCGCATCTCTGTTGGTTGGATCAATATCCAGAGCTCTAGTAAGCTGGTCGACAGGTTTCCCCATCCAGGAACCACCATTACGTGTTGCCAGAGCCTCGCCATACTCCATAAACAGCTGAGAGTCGACACTCTCACCCATCTTCTCTATTGCCCTCTCGTACACATTTACAATCTCCGAGTTGCGCCCCAGAACTTCGTACGATTTTGCCAACATCATCCAGCCCTCCGAGTTATCCGGATTCTGCTCCAGTTTTTTCTCCAACTGGGCAACTACATCCTCAAAGTTTTTTGTACTTTGCTGCTGTTGTGCTGATGCGGATGCCACTTTTACATTAATAGCCTCTGGGGCACCAATCTTCCCATAGATACCAAAAGCGATCAGGGGCACCAGCACTATGGCAATTAGTGCGCCGACACGCCCAGCAGAGCTGTTCTGCTCCACCTTGTGCTCTTCCCCTTCAAGATCTGCCAATAACTCTCTTTTCAGATCAGCCTCTGCCTGCTCAAACTGTTCACTACTGATCTCACCACTCTCACGATCATCCTTTAGCTCCTCCAGACGCTGTTGGAAGATGGTTAAATTTGTCTCTCGTCGTGCTACTCCAACAGTTTTTCCTCTACCAAGCAGTGGAGGCAACAAGAAAAACAGGGCGATGGCAACCATTACAATGGAGCCTGACCAAAACATTACTTCACTACTCATCATTTCAACACCTCATCCAGCTGTTTCTGCTCGTCTGCACTTAAACTTGTCTCTTCTGCCACCTCTTCCGTAGCCACTTTACGTTGTCTGCGAACCTGCAACACCAACATAACTCCACCAATCGGGACCAACAACAGTGGCAATCCCCATAATAGCCAGGTTCGTGAGTCAACTGCTGGACGATATAGCACAAAGTCACCATAACGAACCACAAACCACTCTCTGATCTCTGTGTCTGTCTTGCCTTGCTGTATCATCTCGTAAACCTTGGTTCGATGATCTCTGGCAAGATCTGCATTGGAGCCTGCAATATTTGTATTTTGACACTTCACACAACGAATCTCTTCAATCAAAGCTTTGTAGCGATCCTCTTCAGCCTGAGTATTAAACGAAAAACTATCAATTGGTGCTGCGTTTGTGGCTGTAGAAATAAGCAGCAGTGAGGCTGCCAAGACGGTCTTAACCATACTCCATAAATTCATTTTCATAATTCTCCTCCTGGATTATCCCTTTGGCAAACACCTGCCATCCGCTGCTCTCATCTTGCGAATTATGGCCATTATATTACCCACATTATTTTTGACCTCTTGAGAGTTTTCCGGATTTGGATACTCGAGGTCATTGAGTGGCCCCGTAATACGTTCACAAATTCTCCCTTCCACATCAATTAGATAGGTCTCAGGTGCGCCAGTCACCGCCCACTCAAGACCAGCAATATTATCCCCATCATCTCCTGTCTTGTCGTATGGATTACCCAAAACGTCAAGCCAGCGTATTGCAGCAGCTCTGCTGCCACCAGACTCTTCTCTGTCTTTCCAGTTAATACTGTAGATAGGAACATCCTCGGTAGCTGCCAGACGCATCAGCACATCATGCTCTGCACGACATGCTGGGCACCAGGTCGCCCATACATTGAGAAGAGTTACCTGACCATTCAGGTCTGCTCGAGAAAAACGCTCCCCAGGAACGAGCAGGTCAGGCAGATCAAACTCTGGCGACAACTTGCCTATCATTGGGGAATCATCACTCTCGTGGCGTGGATTCAAGTAGAGCCCCACATAAAGGAGCACAAACAGAAGAACAATAATAGTGACGGGAAGTATTGCCCGTGAACGTGAAGCCATCTCTAATTTCCTTAATATGACTGATCTTGAAACGAGGCAGTACCGGAAAGCTCTTCCGCTTTTCTGCGTCTGGCCCTGCGCACTGCCGCATGAACCTGCTCTGGTGCCGTGCCTCCCCGATGGTTACGAGCAGCAACCGACCCTTCCAGAGTTAACACCTCAAATACATCTTCCTTGATGACATCAGAAAACTGCTGAAGTTCCGCCAATGTCATCTCTGCCAGATCTTTTCCTTGTTCGATACCATACCGAACCGCCTTGCCCACAATCTCGTGAGAATCGCGGAATGGAACACCCGCACGTACCACATAATCTGCCAGGTCTGTTGCTGTAGAAAAGCCCCGACCTGCTGCGTTGCGAGTATTCTCTATATTAACAACCACTGTAGGCATCATGTCTGCGTAGACCTTAAGTGATCCCTTTAGAGTATCCACCGTATCAAACAGCGGCTCCTTGTCTTCCTGGTTATCCTTGTTATATGCCAGTGGCTGCCCCTTCATCAGGGTAAGCAGTCCGATCATATGACCATAAACCCGCCCGGTCTTGCCTCTTACCAACTCAGGAACATCAGGATTTTTCTTCTGCGGCATTATTGATGAGCCGGTACAGAAACTATCTGGCAATTCGATGAAGCTGAATAGGTCAGAGGTCCAGAGCACCAACTCCTCAGAAAAGCGTGATAGATGCATCATCAGCAGTGATGCAGCGGCGGTGAATTCAATAGAGAAATCACGATCACTTACCGCATCCAGCGAGTTTTCGGCAGGGGCATCAAAACCAAGCAATTTGGCCGTCATAAAACGATCTATCGGATAGGTTGTCCCTGCCAGGGCCGCAGCACCAAGAGGCATGACATTCACTCGTTTGCGACAATCAGTCAGTCTGCCATGATCACGGACCAGCATCTCGTGCCATGCCATCATGTGATGACCAAAGGTGATTGGCTGTGCCGTCTGCAGATGGGTAAAGCCGGGCATTATAGTCTCCGCCTCACGCTCAGCCAGTATCAGTAACCCCTCTTGCAGGCGGTCTATCTCTGCCAGAATGGCATCAATCTCATCTCGTAGCCAAAGACGAATATCTGTTGCAACCTGATCATTACGAGAACGTCCTGTATGCAGTTTTTTACCGACATCGCCAATCTTCTGGACCAATTTGGACTCGATATTCATATGCACATCTTCCAGAGCAATTGACCATTTGAAAGAGCCACTTCTAATCTCTTCAAGAATCTCTTCCAGACCCTCAATAATCTGATCACGCTCTTCAGCGGCAATAACATCTACCTCAGCCAACATCCTGGCATGTGCAATTGATCCACGGATATCATAATCCGCCATACGCTGATCAAAGGTTACAGAAGCTGTAAATGCCTCAACAAAGAGATCTGTCGGCTCGGTAAAACGTCCTGTCCAGGGCTTTTCGGTTGTTTCTGGTTGTTCCATATCTTAATTACTACTCTAATTTCTTTAGGGCAAAAGCCGTTTCATGGCATCCGTTGCTCTTACCAGAGATTCATCTATATAGGCACTGACAAAATCGCGCACCCCCAGACCAATCATCCTCTTCTGAACCTCTTTTCCCTTTCCATCAAGAAAGAGTAGGGTTGGTGTCACCCAGACCCCATAATCCTGACTCAGATCAGTTGGCGCTACAGACTCCCCAGAGAAACCAATGATATCGTCAAAACTGTCCAGATGAATCTTTCGTATCAGAACCTTGTCGTCATAATCCCGATTACGCAATAGCGGAACCAGATAATCTGACTCCATCACCATACAGTAAGGACACTCTTCCGCTGACACCATAAGCAGAAGCGGTACCTCTCGTTGTGTTGCAAGCTGGCCATCCCTCTGCAGGTTGGCGCTTACAATCACATGCTCCACAGCTTCCGGTGTGCCTGCTACAGCAACACTGCTCAATGAGCTCAGTATAAGTACGGATATGATGACTGTTCTGAATAAATCACCAAAAAACTGCTTGTCCATCTGTAGAGACATCGCCTCCTCTTTCCTCTGTTACTATCGTTACGGAAGCTATGATTTAAGTCACTTCGTGACTCAATCAGAGTCTCCTTACAAATTATCCTATGGGGGAAGGGTTATATTTCAGTACATTATAGTAGCACCTGTACAGACCTTCTCCAAAACCCCATCCCATTGGGCTTTTTCAGAGATTCCTTACCGCAGGCAATATTGATTACCCGCAGTGGTATACTCTCACGAATTCAAAAACTGAGTCATTGTACCCCCCACACTTCGGTAACCCAAAGAAAAACATAAATAAAGAGAGATTCATCAATGTCATCCAAGCTTCGAATTGCAACCAGAAAGAGTCCACTAGCACTGTGGCAGGCTGAATATGTAAAAAGTCGTCTACTTGAAATCCATCATGATCTTGAGGTTGAGCTTGTAACCATGAGCACAAAAGGGGATAAAATTCTGGACACTCCACTAGCAAAAATCGGAGGCAAGGGGTTGTTTGTAAAGGAGTTGGAGGCACGAATGCTTGAAGGTGACTGTGATATTGCGGTTCACTCAATGAAAGATGTTCCGATGGAGTTCCCTGAAGGACTGTTTCTTCCAGTCATATGTGAACGTGAGGTTCCGCTGGATGCATTTGTCTCCAACCAATATGAGAGTTTTGAAGATCTTCCTCATGGTGCCAGGGTTGGAACATCCAGCCTGCGTCGCAAGTGTCAACTGCTTGACCTAAGACCTGATCTTGAGATTCTTGATCTACGTGGCAATGTAAACACTCGTCTGAGAAAACTTGATGAGGGAGAATTTGATGCCATTATACTAGCCTCTGCCGGGCTGATTCGTCTGGAGATGGCAGAGAGAATCCGTAGCAGAATCCAGCCTGAGGTAATTCTTCCGGCAGTTGGTCAAGGGGCAGTTGGGATCGAATGCCGAACCGGGGATCAGCGTGTGCTTGATATTATTGAACCTCTTAATGATCATGAAACATCCATTCGAGTCCGTGCAGAACGTGCTCTCAACCACCGTCTGGAAGGTGGATGCCAGGTCCCTATTGGTAGCTACTCAATTTTGGAGGGGAGCGAGATCTATCTGCGTGGTCTCGTAGGAGCTGTGGATGGCTCCGAGATTATTCGTAAAGAGATTCGTGGTTCACAGGATGATGCCGAGTCTCTCGGTGTCGAGGTTGCGGAACAGTTGCTGGCAAATGGGGCCAAAGAGATCCTTCAAGAGCTATACGACAGTGCCGAATGAGTTACGACTGAATGGCAAGGGCATTCTGGTTACCCGCCCAGCCCACCAGGCGCAGCAACTGATCAAGCAGATTGAGTCTCACGGAGGTGTTGTATTCCCCTTTCCGGTTATGGAAATTATCCAGCCACGGGATATCACACCAGCACTAACACTGTTCCATCATCTTGACCGTTTTGACATAGCTATTTTCATCAGTGCCAATGCTGCACGTATTGGGGTGGAGATGATGCAGCAAGAGGGGGATATCCCAAAAACCATTCAGTTTGCTGCAGTTGGATTGGCAACTGCCCGTGCTCTGGAGATGGCTGGATATTCCGCTGATATTCTTCCAGAGAACAGTTTTGATAGCGAAGGATTACTGGCAACCCCACAGCTACAGGATATCAACGGTAAAAACATACTGATTATTCGAGGCGAAGGGGGGAGAGAGCTTCTTGCAAAAACGCTTCGTGATCGTGGCGGAGCTGTTACCTATGCAGAGATCTATCGCAGAACTATCCCCCAGACAGATCCGTCACCAATCATTGAAGCCTGGAAACATAACAGTATTCATGCGGCAGTTATAACCAGTAACCAGGGGCTGACCAATCTGATGCAGATGGTAGGTAAAGCTGGTGAACAATTCTTGTTACAAACCCCTCTGGTAGTAATAAGTGAACGTACCAGAGAGGTTGCCAGAGAGAGTGGTTTCAGTGGCAAATTGATGCTGGCAACACCACCCAGCGATGATGCAATCCTTGATACACTCAGCAGATGGGCGCAAAAGAACAGCGACAGCTAAAAAGGCACAATCTGGCATGAGCAGAAGGCGAGAAGACATTATCGATGCGGAGGTTCTATCTGAACATAGCAACTCCCCTTTTTTGAATACACAGAACCTTACGATAATTGGGGGGGCAATACTTGCACTAACCGTTCTGGCTGGAATCGTCTGGCTTCTTACCCAATCCATGCAGCAAGAGAACCAGACTGCATCAGAGAGTGCGGCCAAAAACAGCCTGGAGATAGCGGCAATAGAGAGACGCATTACAACAACTGTTCAAGATATTGAGAAGAGAGCACAGAACAGGGAGGATGCAAATATAGCGTACCAATCCAGCCAACAGAAAAAACTTTCAGCCCTTGGCAACAGCTTTAACAAAAAACTGGAGCAGCAAAGCACTCTGCTGCAGAGATCTATCGACTCGAACATAAGAGAGACCCAGCAACTCAACCAGAGCATTGCCACTCTGGCAAGGCGCATTGAACAGAGAGAAGATAATCTCCATCTCTCTGCAGCGCTACGTCTACTCCAGATTGCTGAAGAGCAATTAATGATCGTCAACAATCTAGAGACAACAAAACAGGCTCTGACCCAGGCAAACAGACAGCTTGGTGAGAGTGGTGACCCCACACTGCTCCCAATTCAAGGGATGATCAGAGAGGAGATCAGGCTGGTGAACCAGGTCAGTCTGCCTGACATCTATGCGGCCACAACAAAACTGACTACACTAATTAACAGCATTGACACCATTCCATTCCCATCTACCAACAAATTCGGCGGGGAGCCTAACCCTGAAAATACCGTAGCACAGAATCCTGCTGATGAATCATCAATATGGGATTGGGAAAATATCCTGCACAAGATATGGCAGGATCTGCTCACTCTGGTGCGTGTAGAGAAGAGAGAGCAGGAGTTACCGGCAATAACCTCACTGGCCGGGCAACAGAGCAGCAGGCAAATTCTTCAGCTTCGTCTGGAACAGGCACAGAGCGCCCTGTTATTAAGAGACGGTGAACTCTTTCGGGATCGCATCAACAGTGCCGAGGAGTGGGTAAAGATTTTTGATCAGAAGAGCACGGTGACAACAGCCATGCAGCAGCAACTTGCTGAGCTAAAATCCATCCAGCTCTCCCCTGTTCTGCCGTTAATAGGGCAGGCACATAAAAAACTAAAAGAGATTCTGAAAGAATCTCCCAACGAGCTGGCGGAAGAGCTGATCGAATGAGGCGCATCCTGATCCTCACCCTGCTGCTGGTTACAACAAGCATTGTTGCCCTGCAATTAAGAGGGCACAGTGGTCACATCATGCTGGAAATAGGTGAATGGACCATTGAGACCAGTGTCAGTTTTGCCATCACTGCCACTTTTGTAACATTTTCACTGCTGTTGCTGCTTGTTCGTATCCTGTTGCGTTTCATCCATGCTCCACGGGATATTGGCATATGGCGTAATCGACAAAAAACCAGACGAGCTCAAGCAGACCTGAATAGAGGGATGATCACCCTGGCTGAAGGCAACTGGAAGAAGGCTGAGAAACTGCTTGGGCAGTCTGCTGCAAATAGTGATAACCCACTGATGCACTATCTGGGTGCTGCCAATGCTGCACAACACCAACACTCTGATGAACGTAGAGACCACTATCTGAAACTTGCCCATCAAGCGGCTCCAAATGCCGATTTTGTTATTCGACTAACCCAAGCCGAACAACAGGTTGCCCATCAACAATATGATGATGCACTAGATACACTTACCCATCTGAGAAAACAGAAACCGAACCATCCAAAACTGCTTCGACTGTTGGCGCAAACACTCACAGCACAAAAGCAGTGGTCTCAACTGCTTGGACTGACTCCAGTTTTACGTAAAAGAAAAAGCATGGGCAGTGATGAACTGGCACAACTGGAACATCACGGACAGATTCAACTTTTAACAGAGAGCGCAAAATCCGGGAATGATGATGCACTGCAACAGCAGTGGAAGCAGTTCTCACGCGGCGACCATAAAAACCCAAAACTTATCTATCACTATGCAAACTTGCTAAACAGACAAGGTGATGGCAGCTTAAGTGAGAAGTTGCTGTACAAGGAGATTAAACGGCAATGGTCCGATGATCTAGTCTCTCTCTATGGAGTAATACAATCAGATTCTACAGACCAGCAGATTCAAAATGCCGAAAAGTGGCTAAAACACCACGCCGACAGTGCAGCACTTCATCTTGTTCTGGGAAGACTCTATCTAAAAAATGAGATATGGGGACAAGCTGAACAACACCTGAAGAAGAGCATTGAAATTTCCCCAAGTCATGATGCCTATCAGGAGATGGGGATCATCAGAAAAACAAATGGTGACCCTGCTGGCGCCCTGGAATATTACGAAAAATCCTCTACCTTCCTGCCTCCCCAGCCACTTCAAACGAGTCAAAGTAGAGATGATCTGCTGTTAACCCAAGAGCACTAAAGGCACTTTTTCCAGCATCTATCATCACCGGTGGGCCAGCCATATAGATATCTACTGCGGAGAGATCAGAGTGGTCCTCCACAACAGCCTCATGCACGTAACCTCTGCGTCCACTCCATGACTCGTCCGCGGCAGAGAGCACGGGAATGTAACTGATGTTCTCATGACTATCTGCCCACTCTCTGGCAAGACTATCCAGGTAGAGATCATCATGACCTCTGGCTCCCCAGTAGATCTTGATGTGGTTATCCATCCCCATTTCAATGGCGTGCTCCACCATACCCTTGATAGGCGCAAATCCTGTACCGCCAGCAACCAAGATCAGATCATTAGCTGAGTCCTCACGCAAGAAGAAGGTGCCCAGAGGTCCCTCAACACGGAGAATGTCCTTCTCCTTCATCTCATTGAAGACATGGGGAGTAAAGAGACCCCCATCAACCCTGCGCAGATGTAGCTCGATCTCCGAGTTGTTGTGTGGGGCATTGGCGATCGAAAATGCGCGGCGACGATTGCCTTCCAGAATAACCTCAATATATTGCCCAGCGAGAAATTGCAGACTCTCATCCTCTGGCTGCTTCAGACAGAGACGAATCACATCCTCAGCCAGATGCTCAATCTTTGAGACCTTGACCGGCATGGTTCTAACCTCAATCTCCTCCACCGCCACCAGCTCATGCACCTCAACCACCAGATCACTCTTTGCCTCTGCCTTACAACAGATTACAACATCGTTGGCCAGCTCATCTTCTGTCAGAGATTGTGCGTTGTACTCATCCTGATACTCGTACTCACCAGAAACCACCTTTGCCTTACAGGCTCCGCAAAAACCGTTCTGGCAGCCGAATGGAAACCCAATCCCATGCGCCAGCGCTCCATCAAGAATAGTTTCACCATCAGATAACTCGAACTCTTTGCCGCTTGGTTGTAGCTGGACACGATTAGACATTTATTTTTTCCTGTACTTTATTGTGAATAATAAAGTTGAGTATTTTGCTGTGTTATTAGCTCTAAATCAACTGAAATTCAGGAATCAATTCCGAGCTCATCCCAGAGATCATCAACCCGCTGTTTGACTGCAGCATCCATGGTTATTGCGCTACCCCACTCACGCACAGTCTCACCTTCCCATTTGTTGGTTGCATCCATTCCCATCTTGGACCCCAGGCCCGATACCGGTGAGGCAAAATCAAGATAATCAATCGGGGTGTTTTCAATCAGCGTGGTATCCCGTGCCGGATCCATTCTGGTTGTCATAGCCCAGATTACATCCTGCCAATTTCTGATATCTATATCGTCATCTGTAACAATGATGAATTTGGTATACATAAACTGTCGAAGAAATGACCAGACCCCCATCATCACTCTCTTGGCATGTCCCGGATACTGCTTCTTCATACTCACTACAGCCATACGATAGGAGCACCCCTCGGGTGGAAGGTAAAAATCAACAATCTCAGGGAACTGCTTCTTTAAAATAGGGACAAACACCTCATTCAGTGCCAACCCAAGCACAGCAGGCTCATCAGGTGGGCGCCCCGTATAGGTTGAGTGGTATATAGGACTCTTTCGATGGGTGATACGCTCTACAGTAAATACCGGAAACTTTTCAACCTCGTTGTAGTAGCCAGTATGGTCACCAAATGGTCCCTCCTCTGCCACCTCATCAAGATCTATGGTTCCTTCCAGAACAATCTCGGCACTGGCCGGAACTTGAAGATCAGAGCCCTTGCACCTGACAACCTCTGTCTTCGAGCCGCGCAATAACCCGGCAAATGCATACTCTGACAGTGCGTCTGGCACAGGAGTCACTGCAGCAAGTATGGTAGCCGGATCTGCCCCAATCACCACAGCAACCGGAAATGGTTTCCCCGGATTCGCCTCCTTCCATTCACGAAAATCAATGGCACCTCCACGATGAGAGAGCCAACGCATAATCAGACGATTTTTACCAATCACCTGTTGACGGTAGATGCCCAGATTTTGTCGCTCTTTATTTGGACCACGGGTAACCACCAGCCCCCATGTCACCAGAGGTCCAGCATCACCAGGCCAGCAGGTTTGGACAGGCCACCTGGAGAGATCAACAGCCTCACCCTCCAACACCACCTCCTGACACACTGCAGTTGAACGCACCTTTGGTGACATATTCAGAACCTGCCGAAAAATTGGCAACTTCTCAACTGCATCCCTGAACCCTTTTGGAGGATCTGGCTCCTTGAGGTACGCCAGTATCTGGCCAACCTCTCTAAGGTGATCTGTAGAATCATAACCCATGCCCATGGCAACACGTTTTGGAGTACCGAACAGATTGGCTAGCACCGGAACATCAGACCCTTTTGGGTTCTCAAACAGCAGGGCCGGCCCTTCAGCCCTCAATACCCGATCTGCAATTTCAGTCATCTCAAGGTAAGGATCAACCTCTCGAGATACCCTCTTAAGCTCCCCCTGCTCCTCCAGTTGGCTGATAAAATCCCTGAGGTCTGAGCTACTCATCGGTATATAAAGCTCTCCTGATGGAGAATTGTTCCATCCTTGGTAACTACCTTGACTATCCACTCCCCACTCCATCCGGGGATCAGATTCTTGCTTGACCATACGCGCCAGCGGGGGCCATTAACTCTCCCCAGAGAGACTTTTGCCATCTCCCTGCCCTCATACTCCCAGAGATGATAAATATGTTTTCCAAACTGATTATGGAGATCGCTAAAGTAGAATATTCTGCGATTATCTGTCCCCAGCTGACATATTGAATCAACCGGCTCACGACTGTTTCTCTCTACACCACTGGTAAAACTTCCTCGAGATACTGCTACAGACTCTGTCCACTGTGGACAGACCAGCGCTACGGTCTCCTCCTCGACAACCGGTTCTGGCCTGGGCTCTGGTTCTGGTTCTGGTTTCACCTCAGGCTCCACCTCTTCAATAACAACCGGTGACTCATCCAACAGTGGTTCCGGTGCTGGTTCTGGTTCTGGTTCTGGTGCTGGTTCTGGCGCTGTAGCCACCACAACCTCCGGCTTTAGTGGCTCTACAACAGAGGCTATCTCTTCAGCCACCTTATTATCATCTTCACCACCCATCCAGATAACCAGCAGCAACAGCACCAACAACAACACAACCGACCACTGGATAAGGCTACTGTATTGCTCCCATATTCTCTTGACCATGCTCACTAACTCCCTGTTATTTCATTGAGTCTGCACTAGGGTGCAACTGCACTCAACAGTGCCCGCCTTGGTGACGGGTAACCCTCAATAGTCCTGGTTGGATCTTCCGGATCAAGAAAATCGGCCAACGACTCAAACTGCATCCATGAGGTTACCCTCTGTTCATCTGTCGTTGTTAACGATTGATTGAGACAACGCACCTGTGTAAATCCAACCCTCTCCAACCAGTGAATAAGCTCATCCACAGTAGGGATAAACCAGACATTCCTCATTTTGGCATATCTCTGCTCCGGAACCAAAATTTCTCCCCGTCCACCCTCTATCACCAGAGTCTCCAGAATCAGCTCGCCCCCCTGGCGAAGAGCACCACGAAGTTCATAAAGATGATCCATTGGTGAACGTCGATGGTACAACACTCCCATAGAGAAAACTGTGTCAAACCACTGCGTATTATTTGGAACGGACTCCATTCCAACAGGAATAAAGTGGACCTCGGGTGGAGCCGGAAGAAAACTGGTCAAGGCTCTGAACTGTAATAAAAACAGGATATTTGGGTCAATCCCGACTACAAAGTCTGCCCCCGCACCGGCCATTCTCAGAGCGTAGTAACCATTCCCACAACCAACATCCAGCACTTTTCTCCCCTCAAGTGGCTGTATCTCCTGCGCCAACCTCTCCCACTTCCAGTCAGAGTGCCACTCACTATCTATATGAACCCCAAACAGATCGAAAGGCCCCTTGCGCCAGGGGTGTAGCTCTCTCATCAACTCCTCTATATTATGTTGCTGGGTAGTATCACACTCATTCTTGGTACCGATCTGTACTCTGGCAGATCCAAGATCTACTGTCTCTGCCTTTATCACCGGCAGTCTATCCAATAGATCCAGCCAACGTGGCAGGTTGCCATTTCTCCCAGGCTCAAACAGCAGTGGCAGCTCTCTCTCCAGCTGCCCACTCCAGCGAGCCATCCCGTTCTCACGCAGAGCACCCAGAGAACTATCCAGCTGCAGAGGCAGATCACTCATCGAACTGCCAGCATAGAGACAAAGTTAAGTGCTTGAAAAAGCACCTCAACCCGAGAGAACCCGGCTCTCTCAAGACGGGCAAAATGGTGCTGCAGAGTTTCTGGTACCAGCACATCCTCCAGAGCAGTCCGCTTCTGACTTATCTCCAGCTCACTATATCCATTTGCTCTTTTGAAGGCGTGATGCAGTGACTCCATCCTCTTCTGCTGCTCCGAATCATCAAACCCGATCTTTTCTGACAGCATAAACCCGCCACCAGGAGAGATGCCATCTGCAACTCTTCGCAACATATCTTCCCGCTCGGCAACTGGAATAAACTGCAGAGTAAAGTTCATGGTTACAAACGAGGCATTCTCGATTTTTGTATCCCGAACATCCTCACAACGCAAATCTATAACAGAAGATCTATCCAAACCTGCTGTTGCCAGATTTTCACGACACTTTTTAATCATGGCACTTGAGCTATCAACGGCGATAATCCTGCACCTCTTCTCTTCTGCAGCCCCAACCATTGCCAGCGTGGATGCTCCAAGCGAAGAGCCCAGATCATAACCATAACTTCCCTGTTGCAGATACTGTTCCGCCAGCAGGCCAACCAGAGAGATGATCACTCCATAGCCGGGAACAGAGCGCTGAATCATATCCGGGAAGACATTCGCAACCGACTGATCAAAGCGGAATTCCTCTACAAGATCATGTTCAGTTGAGTAAATCTGGTCTCTCTGCATATTTAACTAATTCCACTATCCAATGGTTATACCAGAGTGACGAAGTAGTGCATCAATCTGTGGCTCTCGCCCTCTGAACTCCACAAACAGCTCCATGGGTTCTCTCGAGCCACCCTGCTCCAGAATTGAGGATAGGAAGTGCAGCCCTGTGTCACGATCAAAAATTCCATTCTCTTCAAAACTTGAGAATGCATCAGACGAGAGCACCTCTGCCCATTTATAGCTATAGTAACCAGCGGCATAACCCCCTGCGAATATGTGGGAGAAACTGTGGGGAAAGCGATTAAATGATGGTGGCGCCATAACAGAGACCTGATTTCTCACCTGCGACAATAGATCATATATAAATTCCCCCCCATCATTCTTCTGCCTGGGGTCAAACTGCAGATGCATCTTGAAATCAAACAGGGCAAACTCAAGCTGTCTCACCATTGACATGCCGGACTGAAAGTTTCTGGATGCAAGCAGCTGCTCAAATTTCTGTTTTGGCAACGGCTCGCCAGTTTTGTAATGGCCTGAAAATAGTGGCAGCGCCTCCTCTTGCCAACACCAGTTCTCCATAAACTGACTGGGCAACTCAACCGCATCCCAGGGCACTCCTCCAATTCCTGCCACACTGGGGAAATCGATCTGGGTCAACATATGGTGGAGGCCATGACCAAACTCATGGAACATGGTCAAAACCTCATCATGCGTAAGCAGCGCCGGAGCATCACCAATTGGAGGGGTAAAATTACAGGTAAGGTATGCCACTGGAGTCTGAATGCCATCCTCGGTTTTGCTACGGGTCATGCAATCATCCATCCATGCACCTCCACGCTTGTGCTGACGCGCATAGAGGTCAGTATAAAACTGCCCACGCAACTCGCCATCCTCTCCCACAACCTCAAAGAAACGGACAGATTCATCCCAGACATCGACCCCCTCTCTCTGACTGATTGTGATGCCATAGAGTCTGTGCACAACCTCAAACATCCCCTCCAACACTCGATCAATCGGAAACCACGGCTTCAGCTCCTCCTCAGAGAGGCTGTACTGCTGCTGCTTTAACTTTTCGGCATAGTAGGCCATATCCCATGACTGCAGATCTGTGATGCCATCCTCTTGCTCAGCAAAGAGTCTAAGCTCCTCCAGCTCACCACGTGCGGTCTCCAGAGAACGTCCCGCAAGATCCTCCAGAAATTCGACAACCTGATCCGGCTCATTTGCCATTTTGGTGGAGAGTGAATACTCGGCATAATTTGAGAAGCCCAACAACTCTGCCTTCTCGTGTCGCAATCTCAGAATCTCAGCCATGATCGGAGTGTTGTCAAATGATGAGTCATGGGGCCCCTGATCTGATGCGCGGGTAACATACGCCTCATACACATCTTCCCGCAGGGATCGATTATCCGCATAGGTCATAACCGAGATATACGATGGAAACTCCAGAGTAAGGAGCCATCCATCTTTCTCACGCTGCTCTGCAGTCTGCCTGGCCATTGCTCTGGCGGATTCAGGTAGCCCTGCGAGCTCTGCCTCATCAGAAATCAGCCTCTCCCATCCATTCGTCGCATCCAGTACATTCTCCCCAAATTTTGAGGTCAACTCCGAGAGTGACTGACTTATCTCCCGGTAACGCTCCTGCTTATCGGCAGACAGATCTATTCCCGAGAGACGAAAATCTCGTAGCGCATTCTCAATAATCTTCTTCTGGGATGGCTCAAGCATTCTGAATGATTCACTATCCGCAATCTCTCTAAATGCCCGATAGAGCCCCTTATGCTGCCCCATCTCTGTTGCATAATCTGACAACATTGGCAGACAGCTGTTATAGGCATCACGCAGATCATGACTATTCTTTACTGAGTTCAGATGGCTTACAGGTGACCAGGCCCGTCCCAGGCGATCCTCCAACTCTTCCAGGGGCTGAATCAATGTATCCCACTCGACTGGATCTGCGCCATTCAACAACTGCTCTACAGCAGCACGGTTCTGCTCAAGTAGTGCCTCAATGGCAGGCTTGACATGTTCTGGCTCAATTTTAGAGAAGGGCGGTAGCCCCTCCATAGAGAGTAGCGGGTTTGCATGATCCATTATCTGTACCGTCGTCATTACGTATTGGTGAGAAGATCCGGTAAACTATCAGTTCAACCAATGATACGCAACGGAATAAGTAGATGAACAACATTCGCCCCTACAGGGAGTGGAATCCAGAGTTTGACGAGACAGTCTTTATTGACCCCTCCGCACAGGTGATAGGGAGGACAACCATAGGCAGGGACAGCTCAATCTGGCCGCTGGTATCTGTGCGCGGGGATGTTCATCGCATAGAGATTGGCGAGCGCACCAACATCCAGGACAACTCCGTCCTCCACGTAACCCAACCCAACGATACCGCACCAGACGGATACCCTCTGATTATTGGAGATGAGGTCACAGTTGGTCACGGTGCAATCCTTCACGCCTGCACCATTGGCAACCGCTGTCTCATCGGAATGGGGGCGACCATACTTGATGGGGCAATTCTCGAGGATGAGGTGCTACTCGCGGCTGGAAGCCTGGTTGCCCCAGGTAAAAAACTTGAAGGCGGATATCTCTGGAGAGGGGCACCTGCAGTAAAAGCTCGTCCACTGACCGATGCAGAGCTTAACTGGCTCAGAATTTCGGCAGACAACTATGTTCGCCTAAAAAGTGAGTATCTTGAGGAAAAATAACTAGTGAAGATAAAACAGTGCGAAATAACACTAGCTGCAAAGTCTCGTGGCTTTCACCTGGTTACAGATGAGGTACTTCAACAGATTCCTTTCATCTCGGAGGCAAAAGTTGGACAACTAACCATATTCATCAAACACTCCAGTGCATCTATCGCCATCAACGAATATGCCGACCCCCGGGTACTTACAGATATGGAGAATTTCTTCACGGAGATCTGTGACAACAAACCGTATTACACTCACACCGATGAGGGGCCTGACGACATGCCATCACACATCAAGGCATCAATCATTGGATCAACCATTACCATTCCAATAACTGACGGCAGACCAAATCTTGGAATATGGCAGGGAATCTATCTTAATGAGCACAGGTCTCATGGTGGCAACAGGAACCTGGTGGCCACATTGATATTTGATTAAGGAAGCTCTGATTAAGTCACTTCGTGACTCAATCAGAACTCCCTCTCAAGTTATCCTATGGGGGAAGGATTATAGTTCAGTATGTTACAACAACACCTGTTGAGCCCTTCCCCCAAACCCCCATCCCATTACGCTTTTTCAGAGGTTCCTTAACACAGCACCTTAACTTTCAGTTAAGACCAACTGCATTTACTTCCATCAGCAGGTGCTCTCTCTGTTGTCCAAACCAGCCTCTGCCATCTCTACGGCGCGGAATATTGCACGGCCCTTGTTCATGGTCTCTTTCCACTCCAGTTTTGGAATAGAGTCATGCACCACTCCAGCGCCTGCCTGGACGTGAAGTTCCCCATTTTTTATAACTGCTGTACGAATTGCTATCGCAGTATCCATGTTTCCATTCCAGCCAATATAGCCGACTGCTCCAGCATAAATTCCGCGCTTGACTGGTTCCAGCTCATCAATAATCTCCATGGCACGAATTTTTGGTGCCCCACTGACTGTTCCTGCAGGAAAAGTTGCACGTAGTGCATCCATTGCACTCATCCCCTTTTTCAGCTTTCCGGTGACATTTGAGACGATATGCATCACATGGGAGTAGCGCTCAATCTTCATATTCTCTGTCAGCTCAACTGTTCCAGTTTCAGCCACACGACCAACATCGTTGCGTCCAAGATCAATCAGCATAAGATGCTCTGCCAGCTCTTTTGGGTCTGCCAATAACTCTTTCTCGAGAACCAGATCCTCCTCTTCATTGTGACCTCGACGCCTTGTACCGGCAATCGGGCGCACTGTAACAATGCCATCTTCTACTCTGGTCAGAATTTCTGGGGATGAACCAACAACATGAAAATCACCCAGATCCAGGTAGTACATATAAGGGGACGGGTTAAGTGTACGCAGCGCACGATATAGATTAAGTGGTGGGGCATGAAACGGGATAGAGAGACGCTGCGAGATTACTACCTGCATCACATCACCCTCAACAATGTACTCCTTTATCTTCTCTACTGCATGCTCAAATTTGTCCTGACTGAACCCAGAGACAAAATCATCCTCCTTTACCCTGCGCCGTAGCCCCTCTCCCATAACTGGAATTGGTGTATTCAGTTTGGTAGCTATTTCATCAAGTCTCTGTTGCCCCTGCTGCCACGCATTCTGCTGTTTTGGATCAACATGGATAACAATGTGGAGCTTGCCACTAAGGTTGTCGAACACCAACACCTCTTCAGAGACCATTAGGATAATGTCGGGATTATCAAGAGGGTCCGCCTCTGGAATATCTGACAGGCGCTCTTCAATCAGGCGTACGGTATCGTAACCAAAGCAACCAACTACCCCGCCGGTAAACCTTGGCAGCCCATCACACTCGGCAACTTTGAAACGTGATCTATACTCCTCTATCCAGCTCAGCGGATCGCTGCTCTCCAGTGATTTAATATCCTCACCATCTGTTTCGATAGTAATTGCATGGCCATTAACCCGGATAACTGTCTTTGCCGGTAGCCCTATAATGGAGTAACGCCCCCATTTCTCTCCACCCTGCACTGACTCAAACAGGTAGCTCCATGGCCCCTCTGCAACCTTGCGATATGCCGACAGCGGTGTATCCAGGTCTGCCATGACCTCTCGGGTTAAAGGAATCCGGTTATATCCCTGCTGTATAGAGCTGTCTGCAAGATCCTGGAATGTTGATTGGTTCATTGAAAAAGTGACGGCAATTCAGCCATCGAATCAATTACTGCATCCGGGTTGGAGGTGCGAATATCCTCCCCATGGTTATAGCCGTATGACATACAGACGATCTCAAATCCGGCCGCTCTGGCTGCCTTTACATCACTTACTGAGTCTCCAACCATAAGTGCTTCATTTGGTGCAAGACCGAAGAAATTGGACACATGGAGCAGTGGCCCTGGATCGGGCTTTTTTACACTCAGGGTATCGCCACTCACCACTATCTCAAATGCATCTGCAATACCAAGATCATTCAGTAGCGGGTTTGTATAGCGTGCCGCCTTGTTGGTTACACAACCAAGGCGAACCGGCTGACTTTTGAGCCACTCCAGCCCCTCTTCAACACCTGGATAGAGCTGGCTACGCTTGCTGGTATTTTCTGCATAAAGCTCTGAAAATATAGGAAGCGCCTGTTCAAACAACTCTCCCTCAGGTTTACCATCCAGAGAATTGGTCAATGCGCGACCAACCAGTCGCTCCACACCATTCCCAACCCACTCACGCACTCTGCTCTCGCCGCGTGTTGGCATACCGATTTTGGACATCATCTCGTCCACACACCACGCCAGATCAGGAACACTGTCTACCAGTGTTCCATCAACATCGATCAACACCATACCGGGAAGCTTCAACTACTTGGCTCTCTATACAGACGCTTTAGCCAGCTCAGCGCGCATTTCTCCAATGACGCTATCGTAACGATTTGGATCAGAATCCTGCCCTGCACCAAATATCGCTGAACCTGCCACAAAGGTATCTGCTCCAGCCTCTCTGATTTCACGAATATTGTTAACCTTGACGCCGCCATCAATCTCCAGACGGATGTCATACCCGCTCTCATCAATCATCTTGCGGGCTGCACGTAACTTGTCCATGGTAGCCGGAATAAAGCTCTGCCCCCCAAAACCAGGGTTCACTGACATCAGCAACACCATATCAATCTTGTCCATTACATAATCAAGATGACTCAACGGGGTCGCAGGATTAAAGACCAAACCGGATTTGCAACCTTGCTCCTTGATCAATGCCAACGAGCGATCGATATGCTCTGAGGCCTCTGGATGAAATGTAATATAGGATGCCCCAGCCTTGGCAAAATCTGGAATAATTCTGTCCACCGGCTTTACCATCATATGTACATCAATCTCGGCAGTCACCCCATGACTACGTAGTGCATCACACACTAGAGGACCAATTGTAAGGTTTGGAACATAATGGTTGTCCATTACATCAAAGTGGACAACATCAGCACCTGCTGCCAACACCTTATCTACTTCATCTCCCAGTTTTGCAAAATCAGCCGACAGGATGGATGGGGCAATCAGATTATCTTTCATGTTTATTCCTTCAAAAATGAGTTAATCAAAATGGGAACTCTACAGGATGGGGGGATATTTTTCATTTCCCCAGGGGAAACTATTTTTTTCTGGATTCCTGAATTGCCTCATAGGCCATCCTGATCTGATGGGTCTTCTCTGTAGCCATTTTCATCATCTCTTCAGGCAATCCTTTCGCTACCAGCTTGTCAGGGTGATGCTGACTCATCAAGCGACGATAGGCACGCTTCACCTCCGCATCGGTTGCATCCTGTTTCAGACCAAGCGCCTTGTAAGCAGCGCTTAGCGTTGGTCTGTTTGATGACCCACGTTGAGTGCTACCACCAGATTTAACCATGGATTCCAGTTGATCATAGAGGGCGCGGGGAATACCCAGAATGGAGCTTATGTGGAGAAGAATCTTCTTCTCTGCAGGATGCAATACCCCATCCGCATAGGCTGCCTGGAGCTGAATCTCCATAAACATCTGGATTAATGTTGTACGCCTGCTTGTCTCTTGACGGAACTGATGAAGAAGGTCGTCCAGCGGGAAGCCTGCTCTCTTGCCCTCGTTAAACAGCTTCTCTGCTGCCTTGCGAAGATTGGCATCAAGCTGAAGGTGATCCATAACGGCACGTGCCATCTGAATTTCATCTGCCGTTACCTTTCCATCAGCTTTGGCCACATGCCCCATAACAGAGAATGTTGCGGTAAAGAACGCAGTCTGCACCCTCTGTTGATTGCCAATACCCCATCCACCAGACGATGAGGCGCTACGCATCCCTTTGTCAAAATTATGTCCAAATGAGGCGCCAATCAATGCGCCGAGCGGCCCGCCCAACATAAAGCCAAATGCACCACCCAATATTTTTCCTGCCCAACCCATACTGCTATCCTTTTAAGTTACCTATGGAGCCATTCCCCCAAAACCCCCATCCCATCAAGCTTTTTCAGAGGCTCCATGTTGTTCAAGTATGCCTGCATGAAAAATAAGTCTTGGCAGAGACTCTTCACCAAAATGGTCTATCTGAATTCTGCTGATTCCTGCGTTTGGCACATCTATACGGAACATTCTCTCCATTGGCATTCCCAGAACATGGCTAATAATCATCCTGATCACCCCTGCATGCCCCACCACCAACATATGCTCTCCTCGAAAATCATTAATTATCTGTTCCCACCGTACAGTAATCCGCTGAGAGAAATCACCAATGGTCTCTGCATCTGGTGGCGTATTATTTATTGGATCACTCCAGAAACGGCGAAGGGACTCAGGATCATCATCCATTAACTCCTTGGCACTTTTTCCCTCCCAGGCACCAAACCCAATCTCCATAAAATCCCGAATCTCTTCCATTGGAATCTGCTCTCTCTCCGCAAGCTCGACCGCAAACTCACGACAACGACTCAATGGTGATGTTAATACCCTGTTCCATGGCGCGAACTCCTCTACCACACTGCGCATCTGCTCCCACCCTCTCTTGCTGAGTGGATCATCAATATGCCCTCGATAGCGGCTTCCGCCCTCTGGCTCTCCATGACGAATAAGATCGACAGTGGTGAACTCCATGTTATCAGGCAGAGCTTGTGAAACCACTAACCACCATATCCAAACAGGATTAACAGCGCCAGGAAGGTTACCCATACAATCTCTGATCTTCTGACCATCTCCAACGCATCCCATACCTCTTGCAGATCAGCAGGCTCACTACTCTTTACAGGCTCTAGACGTATAGCACCCAGTCCTGAGTTTCGTAAAATATCACTGTTGCTGCTCCAGTCACCCGCATGCTCTCTGATATTGTGGAACGATGAGGAGAAATCCCCGACCATTGCATAACTTATCGCAACTATGTGTGCTGGTGGCCACGCCAGTAACTGATTTAGCTGCTGAATCATGGTTGGTTCGCCATCATCACTACTCTGAATATCTTCCAACATCAATCCAAGCCTGACCAGTAACCCTGCCGCCGGGCCAAAAAGAGCAAACCAGAATATTACCGAGAAGAGTCGAGAGTTTGCCTCTATCAAGACAGACTCAGTCAACGCTCTAACCACACCCTGTTTATCTTCTGGTAGCTCACCTTCAAGCATCCCCTCCGCATGGAGAAGTCCACCCTCGATATCATCTTTTGACCAACTCTCCAATATGCTCTCAACCTGCCCGCGGAGATCTCTGGGGCCTATGGATAGAACAAGAACAACCACGCTAAAAAGCATCTCAGGAAGCCATCCTCCATCAGCCATCCACCAGTTTAGCTGCTCCACTATAAGCAGAGGCACAAAAAGTATCAGCAGGGTTGTGGCTATACCAACCCACTCTCCCTGAACCGATTGATGACGAACCACCCAGCGCCCCCAGACAGAAAACCATCCCAGGTTTCTGTACTCATCCAGAACACGGTAGAAACGCTCAATTCCCAGGGTGATCAATATAGCCAACAGTGTCACAGTTTTGTCTCCATTTTCTCAAACAACCTCTCCCACTCAAAAGCCGGTCCAGGATCACTTTTTCTGCCTGGTGCGATATCCGAGTGACCAACAATTCTATCTTTAACAATCTGAGGATACTCTCTTTTTATTGCCGCAATCAAAGATGCCAGACGATTATATTGGATGTCTGTATAGGCGATATAATCACTCCCTTCCAACTCAACCCCTATTGAGAAGTCATTGCAACGCTCTCTTCCTCTGAAGGAGGATACTCCAGCATGCCAGGCACGTTTTGACAGTGGAACATATTGTACCAGTCGCCCATCACGATGAATGAGTAGATGTGCCGACACCCTCAGATCTTTTAATGCCTCAAGCTCCTGAACTTCTGTGGTATCCAGCTGGTTGGTAAACAGCTGATCTATGTACGGGGTTCCAAACTTACCAGCTGGCAAACTTATTCCATGAACAACCAGCAGATCAATCTCATCGCCATCAGGTCGCTCATCACAATTAGGTGA
Organism: Candidatus Thiopontia autotrophica; assembly: GCA_014384675.1. Taxonomy (NCBI): domain Bacteria; kingdom Pseudomonadati; phylum Pseudomonadota; class Gammaproteobacteria; genus Candidatus Thiopontia; species Candidatus Thiopontia autotrophica. The sequence goes on from JACNFK010000027.1 coordinate 29,977, forward strand.
TGAAACTTTATCTGCCTCAATGATCCAGCCACCACCATCAATAGAGAAAATCGAGGTATTCAAATCAGTCCTGGTTACAAGATTCAGAGATCTCACACATCCCCTTCAGAACCAGGTCGGTAAAGCTGACTATACCGACAACCTTCCTGTCATCCACTACCGGAGCTCGGGAGAGCTTGAAGCGTTCAAACAGCCTTGCGCAGTACCGAATATTCATATCCGAATCGACGGTGATGACTGGCTTGGACATGATCTCGTAGACATTGACACGTTCCGGAGCACGCCCTTTGGCCAGTACCAGTCTGGCGATATCGGAGATCAACAAGATCCCGAACTCATCATCATCATGGCGCTTGTCCACAATCAGTGATTTGTTCTCAACATGATTCATCTCAGTCAATGCCTCAGAGATTGTGGCAAGGCCATCAACCATATCGAAATTCTTCTTCATTACATCCTTTACGCGGACAACTTTTTCTCTTTCCATCATATTTGCTCCTCTACAACATCAGTCAAACTCTCGATCTGTTTCGAGATCCCAACCACATCCTCAATATCAATCTGGAAAACCACGCCTGTTCCCGGTTTACTGAAACCACCTACATCTCCAATGGTCTCCAGAATCTTTCTACTAAGGTGCTCCTCAACAATGAACATTATCATGTCTCGATTTGTCTCCAACGAGAGTCCGAAGAATGTCTTGGTTACTTTCAGCCCCTCTCCCCGTGTATGGTTGATTACTGTGGCGCCTGTTGCCCCGGCATTTCTGGCGGCATTGAGCACCGTTTCAGTTTTATTCTCTCCAACCAATGCGATCAATAATTTGAAATGCATTACTCTTCTCCTGTCATAATCAGCGTTTTAAAATACATAACCACTCACTCCCTATTTTTATACTTACGTGCACTCCATTCAGAGAGTTGCACATATCCCAAAACAGCAATAATCGGAAACAGACTGGCAAACGCAATCAGACCGAACCCATCCATCAACTCACTTCTCCCCGGCACGGAACTTGCGAGCCCCAACCCCAACGCAGCCACCAGCGGCACTGTTACCGTTGATGTTGTAACCCCCCCAGAATCATAAGCCAGTGCGGTAATAAATTTGGGAGCAAAATATGTCTGTATCATCACAATGACATAACCAGAAATAATAAAATAGTAGAGCGGTATACCAACCACAATTCGCCACGCTCCCAGGGAAATCCCAACTGCAACACCAATGGCAACCGCAACTCTTAAACCGTTCGCCTCAACCGTGCCACCGGACACGTCCTCTGCCTTCAGGGCTACAGCCAACAAGGATGGCTCTGCAATTGTTGTTGAAAAACCAATGGTTGCAGCAAAAAGATAGACCCAACCGTAGTCACTCCACAAAAGCTCAGCTACGGCATCACCTGACTCTCCACTGATAAATAGTGGGTCAGAGAGCTGTATTGCCATCTGTTCACCTAGTGGAAAAATCGCCTGATCCAGCCCCATCAAAAACAGTGAGAGGCCCAGCAAAACATAAAAGAAACCAACCAACACCTGGCGCAAGTTGGATATTGGTCTGCGAATAACCAAAAACTGAAAACCAAATATGATGACGACAATAGGAAACATGTCCCATGCTGTTGAGAGTAGTGAGTCGGAAAAAGATGCCAGAAAATCCACTCTAAATCACCATCCCGTATCCCATAACAAAGATCATGGGGGTAAGAGAGGCAAAGGCGATCAGTCCAAACCCGTCAGTCAGTGGATTTCTTCCACGGATACTACTGGCCAACCCCACACCCAATGCCGTCACCAGTGGCACTGTTACCGTTGAAGTAGTCACACCGCCTGCATCATAGGCAAGACCAATAATCTCATCTGGGGCAAATAGCGTCATGATCACAACCCCAACGTATCCTCCAATAATAAGATACTGTATTGGCCACCCTTTAAGAATCCTGATCACCCCCAACAGAATTGCCAGCCCTACTGAAAAAGCAACCGTATAACGCAACCCCAGCGCATACTCCATCTTCTCTTGGGAACTATTACCAATCATCCCCCCTACTGCAGCCACCTCTGACGCTTTCTCTGCCACAAGAATCAGTGCTGGCTCAGCAATCGTCGTCCCGAACCCAAGCAGAAAAGAGAATGCCATCAACCATGGAAGACTGCCTTTTCTGGCCAATGCCTCCGCCATACCTTCTCCCACAGGAAACAGCCCCATCTCAAGACCATAGATAAAGAAGGTTAACCCCAGCACCACCAGAAAAAGTCCTGCTACAATAGCTGATATATTCTCTATCGGTTGCTGCAGAATGGCCATCTGAAAAAATCCGATCACCAGTATGATCGGTGCCAGATCACGCAAACTTCCAAATAGCGTATGCAGAAAGCCACGAAATGATTCATTCATGACTGAGGACTATACCACTAGAGGCAACGCCCGTACCCATGGATGCAGATCCTTAATCGTGACTTGAAGATCTCTGGTCGCAACAGCTATTATTTTACTGACAATGAATAGCACCCATAAACAAAACATCTTCCCTGCTGGTTGGCCAGGTGGATACACCCTGATTGAGACACTGATCTCTCTTTTCCTGCTTACGACAGCACTACTTGGACTTGCTGCTCTTTACGCCATATCACTAAAGTCATCACATGGAGCAACCATGCACGATCTGGCCACCATGCAGGGGATGGGTATGGTGGAGAGAATCAGAGCCAACCCGTCTGCGGTTGATGCGGGCACCTATCTTGGTCTCTCAGGAGAGCCGTCAGGAACAGATTGCACAACAGCGCACTGTGACCCTGAAAATATGGCCAGATTTGATTTCCGAGAATGGAACCGGCAAAACGCCAGCATGCTCCCATCTGGGACTGGCGATATTAGCAATCCTGCAGGCAACATGTATCAAGTAACTATTACATGGGCAGATGGTGAGGCTACTCCATCCTACTCGCTCACTTTTTATCCTCGATAATGTCAACTTCTACTGATAGTAGTGGTTTTACTCTTGTTGAACTACTGGTCTCAATTACCCTGGGAATTACTATACTACTCACAACAACCCAGCTATTTGTTGATAGCAGAGAGAGCTTTCAATATGAACAGCAGTGGCTTGATCTACATGAGAGAGGCCGTCATCTTGTCCAGTTCCTATCTGCAGAGATCAAAAAAATTGGGTACCCTGCCGACAGTTTCTCTGGAACGGCTCTATCAGCCACTGATGACAGTGGTGAAAAGAGCAGTGACTCTCTAACCATTAGCTACCAAGGGGCAAAAGATTGTGCCGGATCATCCTCTACTACTGTTTTATACTATCTGGATAACAGTAATTTTATGTGCAATGGGAATGGCTCCTCATCACCATCCCCACAGACACTAACCAGTTATATTGATGGGTTACAGTTTCGTTTTGGTATCGACCTTGATGAAGATGGCTCAATTGATCGCTATCTGGATGCCAACGATATCTCTGATTGGGACAAGGTGGATACTATTCAGGTTGCGATACTGCTAAAGAGCCAACTTGCTGTACGACAAGCCAGTGACACGAGCAGTTATGACCTTCTTGGAATTACCCATGGCCCTTTTAATGATAAATATCTGCGCACTATCTATCAAACAACAACTCAGCTGAGAAACCGTTAAGGAGGCTGAAAAAACCCAATCTTCGTCATTCCCACAATAAAAAAGCCCGCAGTTGCGGGCTTTTTTAATAACAGCAGAAAACTGATCAGTTGATCTTTGGATCAAGCTCGCCAGATCCATAACGACCAAACATAACCTCAAGCGAAGTTGGCTTGATCTTGTCTGCCATACCCTCACAACCAAACTCCTGGTAACGATTCTTGCAGATCTCTTTCATTCCATTGGTTGCCTCTTTGAGGAACTTGCGTGGATCAAAGTTGGATGCATTCTCCTGAAGATGGCGGCGCACAGAACCGGTAGATGCCATACGCAGATCAGTATCAATATTTACCTTGCGCACACCATTCTTGATTCCCTCCACAATCTCAGAAACCGGAACACCATAGGTCTGGCCCATATCTCCACCGAAGTCATTGATAATCTTCAACCACTCCTGAGGTACTGAAGATGAACCGTGCATAACCAGATGAGTATCTGGAATTCGTGCATTGATCTCCTTGATTCGATCAATTCGCAACACCTCACCGGTTGGCTCCTGGGTAAACTTGTAGGCACCATGAGAGGTACCGATAGCGATTGCCAGAGCATCAACCCCGGTCTCTTTTACAAAAGTTGCAGCCTCTTCAGGATCAGTCAGCAACATATCCAGATCAAGCTTGCCCTCTGCACCGTGGCCATCTTCCTCACCCATCTCACCAGTCTCCAGTGATCCGAGACAACCCAACTCACCCTCAACAGATACACCGCCAGCATGAGCCATATCTACAACTGTCTTTGTAACATCAACGTTGTACTCGAACGTTGATGGGGTCTTGCAGTCTGCCATCAGTGAGCCATCCATCATGACCGAGGTAAAACCGGACTGAATGGAACGCAGGCAGATTGCTGGTTCAGAGCCATGGTCCTGATGCATAACAACAGGAATATGCGGATACATCTCAACCGCAGCAGAGATCAGATGACGCAGGAATGGCTCACCTGCATAAGAACGCGCACCAGCAGAACCCTGCATGATTACGGGACTATTAGTCTCATCTGCAGCCTGCATAATTGCATGCACCTGCTCCATATTATTAACGTTGAATGCAGGCATTCCATAGCCATTTTCAGCCGCATGATCCAGCAATTGACGCATTGAAATCAGCATCGATCTTCTCCTTAAATTAACTTAAAACAATCAAATATAACAATTAACAAAACAGTAACTATACAGATCAACGCTGCATAGTTACGAAATAACTCTTTCTCCAACACGACAGATCTTCATCGTATTTGTCCCTCCACCTTCACCTACCAAATCCCCCTTGGTAAGAATTACAGTATCTTTTGTTCTTACAACCCCTCTGCGGGTCAGCTCATCAATCATCTCCTGATTCACCTCATCCTTGCTCTTGTTAGTCAAATCGAAACTCACAGGATAAACTCCTCTATAGAGGGTAACCTTGCGACGAGTCTGCAGATTGCGTGTCATTGCAAAGATAGGGATACCAGAGCTGATCCTCGACATCCAGAGTGCTGTGGCGCCGGACTCGGTCAGTGAGGCAATCGCCTTTACACCAAGATGGTTGGCTGTATACATTGCAGCCATCGCAATAGCCTCATCTCGACGAGTAAAATGTTCATTCATTCTATGGCCGGAGACCTTGGCGACACGCTGCTGTTCAGCTTCCAGACAGATCTCTGCCATCGCCTCAACCACCTTCTCAGGGTATTTTCCAACTGCAGTCTCTCCAGAGAGCATCACGGCATCAGTGCCATCCAGTACTGCATTGGCTACATCAAAGACCTCGGCACGAGTGGGAATTGGATTCTCAATCATGCTCTCCATCATCTGAGTAGCAGTAATTGCAATACGATCCATGGAGCGGGCCAATTTAATCAACCGTTTCTGTACAGGAGGGAGAGATGCATCACCTATCTCCACACCCAGATCACCGCGGGCAATCATAATTCCATCAGATTCCGCAACAATATCATCAGCCACAGAGATTGCCTCTGCCCTCTCTATCTTGGAGATAATTCCACAGTTGCCCCAGTTTGCCTCTTCCAGCAGTTTTCTGGCCTCACGAACATCCTCTGCACTACGAACAAAAGAGACAGCTATATAGTCAGCCTGCATCTTTGCAGCAATCTTGAGGTCGTTTTTATCTTTCTCAGTCAATGCGCAGGCAGAGAGCCCTCCACCCTGCAGGTTAATACCTTTATTATCAGAGAGTTTTCCGCCTGTTGTCACCCTGCAGCAGATCTTTCTCTCATCAATCTCGGAGACCCAGAGAACAATTCGTCCATCATCAAGCAACAGGGAATCACCTCTGGATACATCTTTATGGAGGCTCTTGTAGGTTGATCCTACAGCTTGTTGATGTCCAGAATCAATATCCAGATCCATATCAACACAGAACCGATCTCCCTCAACAAGTTCAATCTTGCCATTCTCAAAGCGTCCTATACGAATCTTTGGCCCTTGCAGATCGGCAATTACACCAACCTGTCTACCATGAGCACGTGCACGATTACGAACAGCCTCGGCACGCTTCAGGTGATCCTCCTCTGTACCATGAGAGAAGTTCAGCCGTACTACATCAATGCCAGCCTCAATAAGCCTGTCCAGCGATTCTGGTGAATCCGTTGCCGGACCAAGAGTTGCAATGATTTTTGTACGTCTTAGCATACTGTTCCCACCATAAGGATAAATGAAGCTCCCATTCTATCCTTTTGCGCGCTCTTCGAGAATAGCTACTGCAGGTAACTTTTTACCTTCAAGAAACTCAAGGAATGCACCGCCACCAGTGGAAATATAGGAGACCTTGTCGGAAATACCATATTTGTCCACTGCTGCCAGGGTATCACCACCACCAGCAATGGAGAATGCATCAGAGTTGGCAATAGCCATTCCAAGTGACTTGGTGCCCTCACCAAACTGGTCAAACTCAAAAACTCCAACCGGGCCATTCCAGACAACTGTACCAGCAACCTTCATCATCTCTGCAAAACGGGCTGAAGTTTCTGGGCCGATATCAAAAATCATATCATCATCTTCAACATCCTCAACCTTCTTGACTATTGCCTCGGCAGACTCGGAGAATTCCTTGCCAACCACTACATCAGTTGGCACAGGAATCTCGCCGCCCTTGGCCTTTGCTGCATCCATCAGGCGCTGAGCTTCAGGAATCAGATTCTCTTCAAACAAGGATTTACCAACATTATGCCCTGCAGCTGCAATAAATGTATTGGCAATACCCCCGCCAGGAATAAGCTGATCAACCACACCAGAAAGTGACTCCAAAACAGTCAGCTTGGTAGAGACCTTGGAGCCACCAACAATGGCGGCCATTGGGCGCGCTGGATTATCCAGAGCCTTACCCAGTGCATCCAGCTCACCAGCCAATAGAGGTCCGGCACAGGCAGCAGGTGCGGCACTAGCAACACCATGAGTAGAGGCCTGTGCACGATGTGCAGTACCAAATGCGTCCATTACATAAAGATCACAGAGAGATGCATATTTTGCAGATAGCGCCTCATCATTTTTCTTCTCACCCACATTAAAGCGAACATTCTCCAACAGCACCACATCCCCATCATTCATGGATGGTGCGCCGTCCAGATAATCGGTAACCAGTGCAACCTCTCTGCCCAAAGCATCTGCCAGGTAATCGGCAACTGGCTTCAGAGAAAACTCTGCAGCAGGCTCACCCTCTGTTGGACGTCCCAGATGAGACATCAGCATCACCTGTGCACCTGCCTTGATACAGTGCTCGATAGTGGGCATGGATGCACGAATGCGCTTATCACTGCTCACCTTGCCATCCTTGATCGGCACATTGAGATCCTGACGAATCAATACACGTTTACCCGCAAGCTCCAGTTCGGTCATCTTGATTACAGACATTCTATTACTCCTGAATATTTAAAAGTTTTTTGCAAAATTTCATTTTGCGAAAAACTCTATTGGTTTAAGTGGTCCCAAAACAAATCAGCCCCCAATATTGGGGGCTGATCTATCACATATTCAACTTAGTTATTTGCAACGTGCTGAACAAAACGCATCATGTTGCAGGTGTATCCGTACTCATTGTCGTACCAGGAGACCACCTTCACAAAAGTTCCGTCCAGTGCAATACCAGCCTCGGAATCAAAGATTGATGACTGGCTGATTCCACGGAAGTCTGTAGAGACAACCTTCTCATCAGTATAACCAAGAGTACCCTTCATCTCGCCTTCAGATGCTTCCTTCATTGCAGCACAGATATCATCGTAGCTTGCCTCGTTATCCAGCTCTACAGTCAGATCAACAACAGATACGTCAGAAGTAGGTACACGGAAAGCCATACCGGTCAGCTTGCCATTCAGCTCAGGAAGAACAACACCTACAGCCTTTGCAGCACCAGTAGAAGAGGGAATCATGTTCTCCAAGATTCCACGACCACCGCGCCAATCCTTCATGGATGGGCCATCAACAGTCTTCTGAGTAGCAGTTGCGGCGTGAACAGTAGTCATCAGACCACGCTTCAGGCCCCACTTGTCATTAAGAACCTTGGCAACAGGAGCCAGACAGTTGGTAGTACAAGATGCGGCTGAGACAATAGCCTGACCTGCGTATGTATTATGGTTTACCCCATATACAAACATTGGAGTGCCATCCTTGGATGGGGCAGACTGCACAACCTTCTTGGCACCAGCATCAATATGCTTCTGACAACCCTCTTCAGTCAGGAAGAAACCGGTAGAGTCAACAACCAGATCAGCGCCAACCTCATCCCACTTAAGATCAGCAGGATCACGCTCAGCAGTGAGGCGAATCTTGCGTCCATCAACAATCAGGGCACCCTCTTCAGAGGAGACTTCACCACTGAAACGACCATGTACTGAGTCATACTTCAGCATATAGGCAAGGTATTCAGCATCAAGCAGATCATTTACCCCAACAATCTCGATGTCATTGAACTCAGCCTCATCATAAACGGCACGAAAAACCATACGGCCAATACGGCCAAATCCATTAATTCCGACTTTAATTGTCATCTCTTTTACTCCTTAAAAATTAACCTAAAACTTTCTTTGCAGTAGCAACCACGTTGTCTACCGTAAATCCAAACTGTTCAAACAGCTGACCAGCTGGTGCAGATTCACCAAATGAGTCCATACAGACCACAGCCCCCTCAAGACCAACATACTTGTGCCAACCATTGTCCACACCAGCCTCGATAGCTACACGCTTCACACCAGGGGTAAGGACAGAATCCTTATAAGCCTGATCCTGTACATCAAATGCATCTGTTGATGGCATGGATACAACACGCACATTAACGTCACCCATTGCTGCAGCAGAATCAACTGCCAGACCAACCTCAGAACCGGTTGCAATCATGATCAGATCTGCATCACCAGCACAGTCCTTAATTACGTAACCACCCTTCTCAATATTTTTGAGCTGCTCAGCACTGCGCTCCATTGGAGTCAGGTTCTGACGCGAGAAGACCAGTGCAGTCGGAGCATCACCACGGAGCATTGCCATCTTCCAGGAGACTGCAGACTCGATTGCATCACATGCTCTCCAGGTCTGGAAGTTAGGTATTGCACGCATTGTTGCCAACTGCTCAACAGGCTGATGGGTAGGACCGTCCTCACCCAGACCGATAGAGTCATGGGTATACACATAGATGGTACCGATCTTCATCAATGCAGACATACGCAGTGCGTTGCGCATGAACTCCATGAACATGAAGAAGGTGGCACCGTAAACCTTGAAGCCACCATGCAGAACCATGCCGTTCATCATGTGCGCCATACCAAACTCACGTACGCCCCAAGAGATATAGTTGCCTTTCGCATTGTCTGGAGTGACTTTCACCGTACGAGACCAGTTAGTCAGGTTGGATCCGGTCAGGTCAGCAGAACCGCCAAACAACTCAGGAACGATTGGTCCCATCGCCTCGATGGCATTCTGGGACGCCTTGCGAGAGGCAATATTTGGCATATCCGCCTGAGTCTGGTTGATGAATTTATCCATCTCCACCTCAAAGTTGGCAGGTAGATCACCAGCCATTCGACGCTCAAACTCTGCTGCTTCGGTAGGATACTCTGCTTTATAGGCATCAAAACGAACCTGCCAGGCAGCCTCGTCGGCCTTGCCCTGCTCCTTATGGTCCCAACCAGCGTAAACCTCTTCTGGAATCTCAAATGGGCCATGCTCCCAGCCCAACTCCTTGCGGGTTGCTGCAATTTCATCATCACCCAGTGGGGCACCATGACAGTCATGTGTACCACACAGATTTGGCGAACCAAACCCAATCGTTGTACGTGCACAAATCAGGGAAGGCTTGGATGTCTCACCCTTTGCTGCCTCAATTGCGGCGCTGATTGCCTCTGCATCGTGACCATCTACATCACGAATTACATGCCAGCCATATGACTCAAAACGTCCGCCAACATCCTTCTCCATCCAGTCGGAGATATGGCCATCAATGGATATATCGTTGTCATCCCAACCCGCGATCAGCTTGCCCAGACCGAGCGTCCCCGCCATTGCACAGGCCTCGTGGGAGAGCCCTTCCATCAAACAGCCATCACCCATAAATACATAGGTGTTGTGGTCTACAATCTTGCGGTCTGGCTTGTTGAATTCTGCTGCCAGCGTACGCTCCGCAATTGCCATGCCAACCGCATTGGTAATTCCTTGTCCGAGGGGACCAGTTGTAGTCTCAATACCGTCCGCATAACCATATTCAGGATGGCCTGCTGTTTTGGCATGAAGCTGACGGAAATTCTTGATGTCCTGCATACTTAGATCAAACCCGGACAGATGAAGCAGAGAGTAGATCAACATTGAGCCATGACCATTGGACAAAACAAAACGGTCGCGATCCGCCCACTTGGCATTGGTTGGGTTGAACTTCATATGTCCATTCCACAAAACCTCAGCGATATCAGCCATACCCATTGGGGCACCTGGATGTCCGGAATTGGCCTTCTGTACTGCATCCATGCTCAATGCACGAATTGCATTGGCCAGTTCTCTTCTTGATGACATAACTAACTTCTCCCTTCTCTGCAAGAAATCAACACCTCTGGCAAACTCATTGAGTTATACCCGAAGCAGGGTTTACAAAAATCTTTATGCCGATCTATTCGGCACGAATGAACGGTGCATTTTCACTCAGTAGAGGCATCGGATCAACCAATGAGAATGATATGGGCATTCAGAATTTTGGATTACCCCATTATAGAAAGTAACCCCAAAAACAAATACAGATCAAAAACAATATGTTACATAAATATTGCTCTTACTCATCTTTCCATTTGATGGAACAACCCATGCTTGGAATTTGCTCTTTTGGACCAGATCCACTCTCCGCAACCTCTCTCATCGCCTCAAAAAGGTCCCGACGCACCCCCTCCAGAGCAGTCTCTTTTCGACTCTCATCCAGTCGGCCACGATACTGAAGAGTTAAATTCGCGTTATATCCGAAAAAATCCGGGGTACAAACCGCACCAAACGCCTTGGCCACCTCCTGACTCTCATCAAGCAGATACGGAAACGAAAAATCAAACTCCTCGGCAATTCTTTTCATGTTCTCAGGAGAGTCTTCCTCATACTGGGTTGGATCATTTGACATGATCGCAACACTATGTACCCCCATAGACTTCAGCTCTCTGGTGTCTCTTACCAGACGCTCACGAATGGCCTTAACATAGGGACAATGGTTACATATAAACATGACCAACAAACCGTTGTCACCCTTAAGACTCTCTGGCGTCCATAACGAACCATAGACATCAGGCAGCTCAAAATCTGGTAGCACTACACCAAACTCACAAACAGGCGTCTCCAGACTAACCATAACTACAATCTCCTTATTATGTTTTTTTGCCAATTCTACAAAATACCTGACAAAAAAACTTGACAGAAAAACTGCCAATCATGGAGAATCCTCCTCAGCGCTGATTTGAGCTCAGCTTGCGAGCGCTATAAAAATACGGCTAAAGCGATGCAGGTCAGAATTCAAAAGCCCGCACGCCAACTGGTTGAGCGGGTTTTTTTATGGAGAGATAGACCGACATGAGTAACGATATAAACAATACAGCGCTTTTCACCTCGGAGTCAGTATCCGAGGGGCACCCCGACAAAATGGCTGATCAGATATCTGATGCCGTGCTGGACGCGCTATTGAAGGAAGACATTCACTCACGCGTTGCCTGTGAGACCATGGTCAAGACCGGCATGGTTGTTCTGGCCGGTGAGATCACCACCAATGCATGGGTTGATACCGAGGAGCTGGTACGCAAGGTGGTCTGTGATATTGGCTACGACTCCGCCGAGGTTGGCTTTGATGGGAAAAGCTGTGCCGTCCTCTCTGCAATTGGTAAACAGTCCTCAGATATTGCGATGGGTGTGGACGAATCAGAAGAGCATGAACAGGGAGCTGGTGACCAAGGCTTGATGTTTGGCTACGCATCCAACGAGACGGACGTGCTTATGCCTGCCCCTATCACCTACTCGCACAGACTGGTTGAGCGGCAGGCAGAGCTACGCAAAAACGGTGTACTGCCATGGCTACGCCCAGATGCCAAGAGCCAGGTTACCTTCCGTTACAGTGAGGGCAAGCCGGTTGGTATTGACGCAGTAGTGCTCTCTACCCAGCATGATCCTGATATTGCTTACAAGGATCTGCAAGAGGCTGTACTGGAGGAGATTATCAATCCTGTCCTCCCTGCAGAGTGGCTCGATGCCAATACCAAATACCATATCAACCCAACCGGCAACTTTGTTATAGGTGGACCTGTTGGTGACTGCGGTCTTACCGGAAGAAAAATTATTGTAGATACCTATGGAGGCATGGCTCGCCATGGTGGTGGCGCCTTCTCTGGCAAGGACCCATCCAAGGTTGATCGCTCTGCGGCATATGCAGGACGTTATGTTGCCAAGAATATTGTTGCTGCGGGGCTGGCCGAACGCTGCGAAATTCAGGTCTCCTACGCAATTGGTGTTGCTGACCCCACCTCGGTCTCTGTTGAGACATTTGGTACCGGCGTCATTGATGACTCCAGAATAGAGGAGCTGGTACTGGAATTCTTCAACCTGAAGCCTCGCGGAATTGTCGAGATGCTTAATCTGCTACGCCCAATCTATCAGAAGACAGCCTCTTATGGACACTTCGGCAGAACAGAAAATGAGTTTACCTGGGAGCATACCGACAAGGCTGACGCGCTACGCGACGCTGCTGGAATCTGATGAACTTTTAATACCACAAAAACCTCAGCCCGGGGAGCGCTGCAACGGCACCCCCGCCAGGCCCGGACTGAGGCAAATACAAGTAACTGCGCTCTCGATTGATTGATTATTGAAACAAAGGAAAGAGAATGAACAATATCGAGACCACAGACAACTACATCATCGCTGACATGAGCCTCAAGGATTGGGGCCATAAAGAGCTTCGTATCGCAGAGAGTGAAATGCCTGGACTGATGGCACTGCGTGAAAAATATGGTGAGGACAAACCTCTAAAGGGGGCACGTATTGCCGGCTCTCTCCATATGACCATCCAGACTGCTGCACTGATCGAGACTCTGATCGCACTTGGTGCAGAGGTGCGCTGGGCATCATGTAATATCTATTCAACACAAGATCACGCTGCGGCAGCTATTGCTGACCAGGGAATTCCCGTCTTTGCCTACAAGGGTGAGAGCCTGGAAGATTACTGGGACTATAGCCACAAGATCATGGAGTGGTCTGATGGCAGCACCCCGAACATGATTCTGGATGATGGTGGTGATGCCACTCTGCTTATTATTCTCGGCTCCAAGGCAGAGAGTGATCTCTCCGTATTGGACAATCCAACCAGTGAGGAGGAGGAGGTTCTCTATGCAGCGATCAAGAACAAGTTGAGTGAATCCCCAAACTGGTACTCCAACATCCTGAAAAACATTCAGGGTGTTACCGAGGAGACCACAACCGGCGTTCACCGTCTCTACCAGATGCAGGAGGATGGGGAGCTTCCATTCCCAGCCATTAACGTCAACGACTCCGTCACAAAATCAAAATTCGACAATCTCTACGGCTGTCGTGAATCACTGGTGGACGGAATCAAGCGTGCAACAGATGTAATGATTGCCGGAAAGATTGCCGTTGTTCTCGGTTATGGGGATGTTGGCAAGGGATGTGCCCAATCGCTACGTGGCCTGGGTGCAACTGTCTGGATTACTGAAATTGACCCTATCTGTGCCCTACAGGCGGCAATGGAAGGGTACCGTGTAGTAACCATGGATGATGCCGCCTCACAGGGAGATATATTTGTAACCGCAACCGGCAACTTCAATGTGATTACTCACGACCATATGGTACAGATGAAGCATGAAACCATCGTCTGCAACATTGGCCACTTCGACAATGAGATCGATGTTGTAAACATGAAGAAGTATGAGTGGGAGAATATCAAACCACAGGTTGATCACATTACCCTGCCAAGCGGCAACAAGATCATTCTGTTAGCTGAGGGACGACTGGTTAACCTTGGTTGTGCTACAGGCCACCCAAGCTTTGTTATGTCCAACTCTTTTACCAACCAGACTCTGGCACAGATCGAACTCTTCAACCAGAAGGGTGAGTACAAGAATGAGGTCTACACCCTGCCGAAACATCTGGATGAGGAGGTTGCGCGCCACCACCTTGAGAAGATTGGTGCCAATCTCACCACTCTAAGCAAGACCCAGGCAGACTATATCAGCGTACCGGTAAATGGCCCTTATAAACCAGAGCATTATCGCTACTAGCTTTTTCAGAGATTCTCTAGGCACTGCAAGGAGGTTGAGTTATCCTGTTGGCCGAAACCGGGTGCGCCTGAGGGGAAAAGGATAACCCAACCTCCTGATACCGAGACGACAAAATATATGAATCAATCAGCCCCACAATTTAGTCTGGAATTCTTTCCTCCAAAAACAGAGGCGGGGAGAGAGAAACTGCAGACAGCTCAAAAAGAGCTATTCAGCACGATACAGCCTGCCTATGCCTCAGTTACTTTTGGTGCAGGTGGTAGCACCCAGGAGGGAACCTATGATGCTGTGATGGAGATCCAGCAACAGGGGGTTGATGCAGCTCCCCACCTCTCCTGTATTGGTGCCACCAAAGATAGCATCACCGCAATTCTTAGAGGATATCAGGAGAAGGGTATCCACCGCATTGTTGCTCTGCGGGGTGACATGCCGTCTGGAATGGGGGCATCTGGTGACTTCCGTTACGCTAATGAACTAGTCTCATTTATCCGTGAAGAGAGCGGCGACCATTTTCATATTGAGGTAGCTGCCTATCCGGAATTTCACCCTCAGGCTCCAGACGCCTTTACCGACCTGCAAAATTTCAAACGCAAGGTTGATGCTGGTGCAGATAGTGCAATTACCCAATATTTCTACAATATCGATGGCTACCTCCGCTTTGGTGAAGATTGTGCTGCAATGGGGCTTGATCTACCGATCGTCCCCGGCATTATGCCAATCACCAACTACACCAATCTGGCACGATTCTCCGAGATGTGTGGGGCAGAGATCCCTCGCTGGATCAAAGAGCGTCTAATAGCCTATAGGGATGATACGGAATCACTGCGTGCGTTCGGTCTGGAGGTCACTACCAGACTATCTCAGGACCTGTTAAGTGCCGGCGCACCAGGGCTCCACTTCTACACCATGAACCAATCAGCCCCAACGCTACAAGTATTTAACAATCTGAACTAGGATTAACCTATGGGACAACTCTTCTCCGCACTGAAAGAGCGCCATATCGAATTTATTGAGCAGCAGCATATCTATTTTGTTGCTACTGCCCCCAAAGAGGGGCGCATCAACCTCTCACCAAAAGGGCTTGACTCACTCCGAGTCCTCAACAACAACCGCATACTCTGGCTAAATCTTACAGGTAGTGGAAACGAGACTGCAGCACATCTGCTGGAGGACCACAGAATGACTCTGATGTTCTGCTCTTTTGAAGAAAAACCACTAATCCTTCGCGCCTACGGAACTGCATCGACGATTCACCCCGATGAACCCTCGTGGGATGATCTATACAGCAACTTCTCCCAAGGAAATGGTGCAAGACAACTTATTGATCTTAAAGTTGATCTTGTCCATAGCTCATGTGGGTTTGGAGTTCCAAGAATGGAGTTTCTTGGTAAGAGAGAGACCCTGGATGAGTGGATTGAGAAAAAGGGAGAAAAAGGAATCCGTCAATACTGGGAGGAGAAGAACATGATCAGCATGGATGGAAAGCCAACCAGATAATTTTCTGTACACCAGTCGCCCATAAAAAAACCGCCTCTGAGCACAGGGCCCAGGGCGGCGGTGACGGCTCTCTAAATTGGGGGAAAGAGAGCGCATCAGCATGAGCCTTTGTTGATGACGGTATTCGAGGAGGAGGGTGAATCCGACATCAGCTCAAGCCCTATATTATAGATTAACAATATAGGTAGTTGCAACCATTTTCTACAATATCGTCACCCCAACCACCTCTTGTCCATCAAGCTGCAACTCCACCTTGCCCCAACACTCTACCCGATTGATGGTACAGCCTGATGCGCTCATAACGATCTCCTCAAAATTCAGCTCAACCAGCGCCCTCTTCTCATCTTGCTCCAATACCTCAAATTTGAGAGTTGCGTTATCAACCCAGCCATTTTCTGTTGTCAGATAGGCGATCTCACGAAAACTTTTCAGATATTTCTCAATAACATCATACATTGTTGGCAACTCTCCTTTGACCATTCAGGACAACTACATATTCCTTAAGGAAGCTCTGATTAAGTCACTTCGTGACTCAATCAGAACTCCCTCTCAAGTTATCCTATGGGGGCACCTGTTGATCCCTTCCCCCAAACCCCAATCCCATTACGCTTGTTCAGAGGTTCCTTAACTATCATTGAAACATTATACTCCCCCACACCCATGCCAATCCCCAGAATTTACAGCGAGTCCAAGCTGTCTCCAAACAGCACCATTGAACTGAGTGAAGCAAGCCGACGCCACGTTGTTCAGGTATTGCGTCTAAAGCAGAATGACCATCTTGTTCTGTTTGATGGCAACGGAGGAGAATTTCCAGCCACTATAGATCATATTGAAAAACGGTCAGTTACCGCTCTTATCACAGATAGAGAAAACCCGGAACGTGAAAGCCCCTTAGCCATTCACCTGTTCCAGGGGATATCAAAAGGTGAGCGGATGGATTACGCCATCCAGAAGGCTGTTGAAAACGGAGTCAGAGAGATCACCCCTGTTTTTTGTGAACGTAGTGTGGTTAAACTTGACCAGAAACGGCTCGACAAGAAGACCGGGCACTGGAGAAAGGTGGTTATCTCTGCCTGCGAACAGTGTGGTCGCAATATTGTTCCGCCAGTTCATGCCCCAGTAACTCTGCACA
The DNA here is from genome assembly GCA_014384675.1 of Candidatus Thiopontia autotrophica. Classification (NCBI taxonomy): domain Bacteria; kingdom Pseudomonadati; phylum Pseudomonadota; class Gammaproteobacteria; genus Candidatus Thiopontia; species Candidatus Thiopontia autotrophica. Next base: position 47,012 of record JACNFK010000027.1, read on the forward strand.
AAATGCTTGCTGACAACAATTCCAAACAGGGATTTATACTTGATCCAAAATCCAGGCAAAGGCTCTCTGAATTGCCTCCCCCAAAACCAGTCACAGAAAGTATTGGTATCATAGTAGGGCCTGAGGGAGGGTTAACTGACCAAGAAATTATCTCTGCACACGAGAGAGGATTTCATGGGGTAACAATGGGGCCACGAATTCTACGAACAGAGACGGCATCTGTCGTAGCCATAACCATTATGCAAACACTCTGGGGAGATTTATAGCCACAATGTTTACATCAGATTCTCCAGTTCCAAACCTCACAACTGCTCTGACTGGGCCACTTCGGGAGATTGAATCTCACCTGCTGGAGCGACAGCCTCAGATTGAGACCTGGTTTCGTAGTGAATGGAAGAAAAGTGCCGCCCCTTTTTATACCTCAGTAGACCTGAGAAATGCCGGTTTCAAACTGGCGCCTGTGGACACCAATCTATTTCCTGCTGGGTTCAACAACATCAATCCGGCATTTTTTCCGCTATCGGTACAGGCAATTCAGAGTGCAGTGGAGCGTGCCTGCCCTACTGCCTGCAATATTCTTCTCATTCCAGAGAACCATACCCGCAATACCTTCTATCTGGAAAGTCTGGCAACACTGAGAAAGCTACTCCAGCATGCCGGTTTTGCCGTTCGTATTGGCTCCCTGATAGAGACACTGGAGTATCCAGAGACAATATCACTACCATCAGGCGCAGATATAACTCTGGAACCTATTCAGAAGAGCGGGAGCAATATACAACTGGAAGGCTTTGTTCCTTGCATCATTCTACTGAATAACGACCTCTCTGATGGTATTCCCGAAATACTACAGGGTGTCGATCAATCAATTATTCCTCCTCTCGAACTGGGGTGGAACAACCGAAGAAAATCAGACCACTTTCAACACTACAATCAGGTAGCCAACGAGTTTGCTGCACAACTGGATATTGATCCATGGCTGATCGACCCACTGTTCGAGAAATGTGACTCCATCGATTTCAAGAATCGCGAAGGAGAGGAGTGTCTGGCTGCCCATGTTGACCATCTGTTAAAAGAGATCCAGAAAAAATATGACCAGTATGGTGTGGATCTGCCCCCCTTCGTCCTGGTCAAGGCAGATGCCGGCACCTATGGAATGGGAATAATGACTATCCACAATGCCAGTGAGGTTCATGAACTGAATCGCAAGCAACGCAACAAGATGGCAAAAAGCAAGGGGGGGCAATCGGTTACTGATGTGATTATCCAGGAGGGCGTATATACATTTGAGACCATTGGAGAAAATCAGGCCGTTGCCGAGCCTGTTGTCTACATGATGGATCACCATGTAATTGGCGGCTTTTATCGAGTACACACCTCAAGAGGAGCGAATGAAAATCTCAATGCACCAGGCATGCACTTTGAGCCACTCTCATTTGCAAACCCACTCAATCTGCCAGACCATACCCAGGAACCTGATGCAGAACCAAACCGTTTCTATGCCTATGGTGTAATTGCACGACTCGCAATGCTGGCTGCCGCAAGAGAGATTCATGAAGTTATTGGAGGAGAGAACGCATGAGGATTGGTATTGTTATGGATCCAATTCAGACGATCCACCCATACAAGGATAGCAGCCTTGCCATGCTGCTTGAGGCCCAGAAACGGGAGTGGGAGATCCACTACATGGAGATGGATGACCTCTTTCTGGAACAGGGCACAGCCATGGGACAGACTCATCTACTTCAGGTTATGGATGACATGAAGCAGTGGTATGTTCTGGGGGAAAAACAGGCCATGCCGCTATCAAATCTTGATGTTATCCTGATGCGGAAGGACCCTCCATTTGATAGAGAATATCTATACGCTACCCACATTCTGGAACTTGCAGAACGTGATGGCGCCATGGTGGTAAACCGCCCACAAGCTCTGCGTGACCTCAATGAAAAGCTTGCTACATCATGGTTTCCAGAACTCTCTCCTCCCTCTCTGGTAACCAGCAACGAGGCACGTATCAGACAGTTTCTTGATGCACATGAGGAGATCATCCTGAAACCACTCGATGCCATGGGTGGGACATCAATATTCCGTCTTCGTTCAGGCGATCAGAATACCGGGGTTATTATCGAGACAATTACAAATAACGGATCAAGTTACGTAATGGCACAACGCTTTATTCCGGAAATTACAGCAGGAGATAAACGCATCCTGATGGTTGACGGAGACCCTATTCCATATGCTCTGGCACGTATTCCGGCTGAAGGTGAAAATCGCGGCAACCTTGCTGCTGGTGGGCGTGGGGAAGGTATTCCGTTGTCAGAGCGGGACTTGGAGATTGCCCAAAAAGTCTCTCCTCTTCTGCAAGAGAGAGGCCTGCTATTTGTTGGCCTTGATGTTATCGGTGACTGGCTCACCGAAATCAATGTCACCAGTCCAACCTGTATCAGAGAACTTGATAATAAGTACGATCTGAATATTGCAGGAGATCTTATGGATGCAATTGAGCGGAGACTGGGACAATAAAATTCCGCCTGACACTATCCTTTTTCACACTTCTCATACTTACTGGATGCGAACGAGCGCCGGAAGTTTACAGAGATCAGTTCCTTGCCTTTGGAACCATTGTATCCATCTCTATCTGGGACAGCAGCGAGGAGCAGAGCCTGAAAGCCAGCAGAGTGATTCGTGATGACTTTGCCGCAATGCATGACACCTGGCACGCATGGAAAAGGGGCGGCCTGCTAAGTGAGATCAACCAGGCCTTTGCGGACGGTGCTCCAATTCAGATTGCATCTGAGGCATCCTCGCTATTAAAGAAGACCGCCCTCCTCTCCCGTCAGAGTGGAGCTCTTTTTAATCCGGCAATTGGCAACCTCATTGCGCTCTGGGGGTTTCATGGTGAGGAGTGGAGCGGGCCACCCCCTTCTCAAGAGGAGATAGATATTCTGATACAAAACAGTCCATCAATGGATGGTCTCCAGTTCAATAATGGAACAGTCAGTAGCAACAACAGGAATATCAAAATTGATCTGGGAGGTATCGCAAAAGGCTATGCCGTAGACCGCGCCATAACCAAGCTCAAATCTCTAGGCATCAAAAACGCCATAGTAAATACAGGTGGTGACCTACGTGCCATAGGGAATAGAGGGGAAAGCGCATGGAGCATTGGTATCCAATCGCCAGATGGGAAAGGTGCAATAGCCTCTATTAATCCACAAAATGATGAATCTATCTTCACCTCTGGCGACTATGAGAGGATGTTTATCTATGCAGGCAAGCGTTATCATCACATTATCACCCCGAAGACAGGTTGGCCTGCAACAGGAGCCCGCTCTGCCACCGTCATCCCCTCTGACGCCATGGTTGCAGATGCTGCAGCAACCGCCATGTTGATTGCCTCACCAGAAGAGCGATCAATGGTTGCAGCTCAAATGGGTATTAGGTATGTTTTGGTTATTGGTGAGGATGGTATTTTTTACATGACTACAGAGATGCAGGATCGTCTTCATTTCCAGCAAGATACAACACCCAAAATACGGCAACTAAATTACAAAAACCCATGAGCCACAAAGTAGATAGCAAAGAGAACTACCTTAGCAACCACCTGCTGATTGCCATGCCTTCACTGCAAGACTCAGGGTTTGACCATACCGTATCACTTATCTGTGAACACAATGAGGAGGGGGCCATGGGGTTTGTACTCAATCGCCCCACCAACCTGCATATAGGTGAACTATTTGCACAGATGGATATAACAGTCACTGCTCCACTAGCAAAAAACAATCTGCTGCATAATGGTGGCCCGGTTCAGCCTGATCGTGGCTTTGTGATTCATACCCCGGTTGGTAATTGGGACTCCACTCTCGAGGTTACACCAGAAATTGGAATTACCGCATCCAGTGATATTCTGGATGCCATTGCAACCGGCAAGGGGCCAGAAAAACATATCGTCACTCTTGGTTATGCTGGATGGTCCGGCGGACAACTGGAGCAGGAGATCAGTGAAAATAGCTGGCTCAGTGTTCCTGCAGACCTCCAGCTGATTTTTGATACCGATGATGCAAAACGGTGGGAATCATCTGCTGGCAGAATCGGGGTTGATATCTCGTCACTTACCACAGAAGCGGGACATGCCTGACCACACCCTGCTGGGCTTTGATCTTGGGACACACCGTATTGGGGTTGCCATTGGTCAGGAGATCACAGGATCAGCCCGACCCCTTACTACCATCCATCGCAGCAACAGAAATGCTGATTGGCAACAGATTAAGGGGCTTATTCATGAGTGGGGAGTCACTGCTGCAGTCGTCGGGATTCCTCTGGATATGGATGGAAACGAGCAGGAGATGAGCCGGCTCTCAAGAAAATTCAGTAATCAGCTACGTGGCAGATTCAACCTGACTGTATATGAAATCGATGAAAGGCTGACCTCAGTCGAGGCAGAGTCTATAATTCGTTCAAATAGCGGAAACCGACGACCAACCGAAGAGCGTGATATCGATGCAGTCGCCGCAACCCAAATACTACAGAGCTGGCTAAACAACCAGAATAGAGATGAATACAATTGACATAGATACCCTTTCGGTAGATGCACTGATTAGCCAGATGGCTGATCAGTTGCACCAACAGCTTGGAGACCAGCTGGAGAGTGCGCACCTGATAGGAATACACACTGGTGGAACCTGGGTCGCAGAACAGCTGCACAAAGAGTTAAACAACCAACATCAAATGGGGGAACTCAATATCTCATTCTATAGAGATGACTTCACCCAGATCGGTCTCCACCCTCAAGTGACCCCTTCCAACCTACCTTTTGATATTGATGGAAAACTGATTATTCTGGTTGATGATGTGCTCTTCACTGGTCGCACCATACGTGCCGCGTTGAATGAGATATTCGACTATGGAAGACCTGCAAAAGTACTCCTCGCAGTACTGGTAGACAGAGACGAACGAGAGCTTCCGATACAAGCAGATATCACTGGAGTCAATATTCATGTACAATCCGCGCAGCAAATCAAGCTCAACGGGCCGGTTCCACTGGAACTAAGGATTCAGCAGTCAGGAGAATGAGATTTATGTCGAGAAATATACAGCTCGACTCCAACGGAAAACTCCACCACTTCCTCTCTATTGAGGGGCTGAACCGTAATCTCCTTACAGAAATACTAGACACAGCAGAACACTTCACAAGTGTAGGCAACCAGACCGCCAAGAAGGTTCCTCTGCTCCGCGGCAAAACCATTGCCAACCTCTTCTTCGAGCCCAGCACCAGAACACGCACTACCTTTGATCTCGCAGAGAAGAGACTCTCGGCAGACGTCCTAAATATAAATATAAACACCTCTGCAACCACCAAGGGCGAGACCCTTCTCGACACCCTGCAAAACATGGTTGCAATGCAGATCGACATGTTTGTAGTACGCCATGCAGCCAGTGGTGCAGCACACTTTGTGGCACAGAATGTTCCCAACCATATCAGCGTAATCAATGCTGGTGATGGACGTCATGCACACCCTACCCAGGCAATGCTTGATATGTTTACTATCCGCAGACACAAGGAAGATTTCACCCGTCTACGGGTCGCCATTATTGGTGACGTAATGCACTCACGAGTAGCGCGCTCGCAGATACATGCACTTAATACACTTGGGTGTCCAGAGGTTCGGGTTATTGCACCACGCACACTTATCCCATCTCATGTGGAGGACCTGGGCGTACACGTTACTACCAACATAGAAGATGGTCTAAACGATGTTGATGTAATCATCATGCTACGTCTGCAAAATGAACGGATGAGTGGCGCACATCTACCGAGCAAAAAAGAGTACTTCCAATACTACGGCCTTACCGAAGAGCGACTCCAGCTGGCTGCTGATGATGCAATCATCATGCACCCTGGGCCAATGAACCGTGGAGTGGAGATCGACAGCACTGTCGCAGACAGCAGCCATTCCGTCATTCTTCAACAGGTAACAAACGGTATTGCTGTCCGCATGGCTATCCTCTCAATGGCCATGCAGAGCCAAAGCGGACAGGGAGGCGAACAGTGAACATCCTGATCCAGAATGGGCACATCATTGACCCAGCCAATGGTATAGACCAGATCGGTGATATCCGGATCTCGGAGGGCAAGATTATCTCTGCCACAGAGGATTTCCAGGCTGATAAAACAGTTGATGCCAGCAATCTTATTGTCTGTCCTGGGCTGGTGGATATGCGTGCCCGGCTACGTGAACCAGGACAAACCCATAAAGGAACAATAGAGAGTGAAACCCGTGCCGCCGCCAGTGCCGGGGTTACAACACTATGCATACCGCCAGATACCCAGCCGATCATAGATACGCCTGCAGTCATTGAATTGATTCGTAACAGGGCAAAAGATTCTGGATACGCCTCCGTCATCCCTCTTGGGGCGTTGACTCACGGGCTTGACGGAGAGCACCTAAGTAATATGGGCGCACTGAAAGAGGCGGGATGTGCCGGTGTCTCCAATGCACAATCACCAATCAGCAACTCTCTGGTAATGCGACGAGCACTAGAGTATGCAGCAAGCCATGAGCTGACGGTTTTCCTCCACTCGGCAGACCCGTGGCTAACCAATAGCGGATGCGTACACGAAGGCACTGTAAGCACCCGTCTAGGTTTACCTGGAATTCCTGATGCAGCAGAAGCTGCTGGAGTAGCACGCGACCTGGTTCTAATTCGTGAGACTGGTGTACGTGCCCACTTCTGCGGCATCTCCAGTCTCCGTGCTCTGCAGATGATTGAGCTTGCACAGAAGAGTGGGCTCCCGGTAAGTGTTGATGTTGCTGTTCACCACCTCTACCTTACCGAGATGGATATTGGTGAATTCAACAGCCTCTGCCATGTACTGCCCCCACTACGCACCGAACGTGATCGTGCAGGCCTGGTCAATGGAGTACTCTCATCAACCATTCAGGCCATCTGTTCCGACCATCAACCCCATGATGAGGATGCAAAAGCTGCCCCATTCGAACAGACAGAGCCCGGCATAAGCAGTGTTGAAACCCTCTTGCCACTCACACTCAGACTTGCCAAAGAGCATGATATATCCATCTCTGACGCCATCTCCATGGTAACCAACCGGCCTGCCGAGATCCTGGGGATTGATGCAGGAACACTTGGTGAAGGCAGAAGCGCCGATATCACCATCTTTGACCCAGAGGCATGGTGGACGGTTACAACTGAAAGCCTGCAAAGTACAGGAAAGAACAGCCCCTTCCTTAACTGGGAGCTTCAGGGCAGAGTTACCCATACCATAATGGGTGGAAATATAGTTCATGAATCCTGATCGAAACTCTATCTTCAAGGAAGAGACAACCATCCTTGAGCACCTCCACCTGGATGGTGATCAACATATCCTCAAGCTCAAGGCGCCTGAGATTGCCTCCAGGGCCATGCCTGGTAGTTTTGTACATGTAGAGTGTGGGCCACAATTTACCCTGCGCAGACCTATATCCATAATGCGTGCAAACAAAGAACAAGGAACCATAGAGTTACTCTACAAAAAACTTGGCAAGGGAACTGCAGCACTGGCAGAGATCGAGACTGGTGAACCACTAAGTCTACTAGGCCCTATTGGAAAACCATTTGCCCCCCATCCGGAACGAAGTCGCCCACTTCTTATTGGTGGTGGTGTCGGCATGCCGCCAATGGTATTTATTGCCGATTCACTGCAGAGTGAGTCCGCCTACAAACCATTTGTAATTCTTGGCTCAGAAGTACCCTTTCCGTTCCCGGTAACCCCCTCACAGATAGTCATTCCTGGAATGCCTGATGGTGTTATCGGCTCAATGCCACTACTGGAGGACTGGGGCATTCCAAGTCGACTATCCAGTCTACAGGGCTATCCTGGAACTCATGATGGATATGTAACAGATCTTGCCAGACACTGGCTTAACTCACTTTCAGATGAAGAGCGCAATCAGGTCGAGCTCTTCAGCTGCGGCCCTCATCCAATGCTGGAGGCAGTTGCCAAACTGGCAAAAGAGTACAACCTGCCATGCCAGGTATCACTTGAAGAGTTTATGGCCTGCGGAATTGGCGGCTGTGCCGGCTGCGTTGTGCAGATTGAAACACCGGAAGGGCCTGCCATGAAACGGGTCTGTGTGGATGGTCCTGTGTTTGATGCAGCCACCGTGTTTGCCTGACAGTTAGCTCTGATTAAGTCACAACAGTAGATTTTGACTCGATGTAATCGGCAATCTCACCCAGAAATATCTCACCGTACTTATACATCTTCTTCTCACCAACTCCGTTGATCTCAAGGAACTCACCTCTATTTTTTGGAAGGTGTATGGCCATCTGAGTCAGAGTTGCATCTCCAAAAACCATAAATGGCGCAATCCCCTCTTGGTTTGACAGATCCTTGCGAAGATCTCTTAATAGTTCAAACAACAGTTCATCTCTACCCTCAACAGCAACTGCCAGTTTTTTCCTCTTTTTGACCTTCTCTTTGAGTCTTGGTTTGGCCAACTCTAGCTTCTTCTCCCCTTTCAGAATCGAACGTGCATCTTGTGTAAGTTTTAATACGGAGTAGTTGGCTATATCCTGAATAAGGTAGCCTCGATGAATAAGCTGCCTAAACAGGCTTGTCCACTCTGCATCACTACGATCCCCACCAATACCGTATGTGGTGAGCTCATTATGGTGAAGATTTCTGATACGCTCGTTATCCATTCCTCGTAGCACATCCACCACATGGCGCATTCCATATCTCTGTCCTACACGATAAACACAAGAGAGTGCTTTCTGCGCATCTACAGTGGCGTCATAACACTCCGGCGGATCAGAACATACATCACAGTTCCCACAATCTTTACCGAGTTCTTCACCAAAGTAGTTGAGCAACACCCTACGCCTACAGGTAAGTGTCTCTGCAAATGCAATCATGCTGTTCAGTTTGTGGGTCTCTATTCTCTTCTGCTCCTCATTTTGGCTATTTTCCACCAGACGTCTAGCCATCACCATATCCTGCGCACCAAACAGCAGTAGCGCCTCCGCAGGCAGGCCATCACGCCCTGCGCGCCCGGTCTCCTGATAGTATCCCTCAATATTTTTTGGCAGATCGTAGTGGACCACAAAACGAACATCAGGCTTGTCTATACCCATTCCGAAGGCAACTGTCGCAACCACCACATCGATCTCATCCCTCATGAATTTTTCATGGGCCTCTTGCCTTCTGGCTGCTGGAAGACCAGCATGGTATGGATGCGCACGAAAACCTGCCAACTGTAGTTTATCTGCAACCTCCTCCACCCTTTTTCGGCTAAGCGCATAGACAATTCCTCTGCTTCCATCGACACGACTCAAAAAGGCCTTGAGCTGATCAAATGGCTTGCTCTTCTCCAGCGCACTGTAACGAATGTTTGGCCGATCAAAACCGGTTACATGAACCTTTGACTCTTTCAGACGAAGACGGTGAATAATGTCCCTGCGGGTCTGAGGATCAGCTGTGGCAGTAAGAGCAACCATTGGGATTCTCGGAAACTGCTCTCGTAAATGTCCCAGCTGCACATATTCCGGTCTGAAATCATGCCCCCACTGGGATACACAGTGTGATTCATCCACCGCAAACAGTGAGATATCCACATCTTTCATTCTTGCCAAAAAACCGGCGGACATGATTCTTTCTGGTGCTACGTACATTAGATCAAGCTCACCCGCATGAAAACGGGCAATGGTCTGGCGTGAATCTGCCTCATTTAGTGATGAGTTGTAATATGCGGCCTCTACGCCATTTGCCTTCAGTGCATCCACTTGATCTTTCATTAATGAGATAAGCGGGGAGATTACGATAGCTGTACCAGGAAATATCAGTGCCGGAATCTGGTAACAGAGAGACTTTCCTCCACCGGTAGGCATCAGGATAAAAGCATCGTGCCGTGAGAGGACATCACTGATGATCTCTTCCTGGTGGGGACGAAATTCACTGTATCCAAATACGGTCTGAAGAATATCTTTTGGGGTTTTATCCACGAACTGGGGCCTGTGATTTACTGAACTGGTAATTATAGTGGAATCTGAAAAACCAGATACTCCACGTTATACTCCGCAGTATGGCCATTAGGGATCAACTTGACCAAATTCACCAGAGAATTGATGGTGCCGCAAAACAGTATGGACGCCCCCATCAATCTGTAAAGTTGCTTGCCGTCAGCAAGACAAAGCCTGCCACAATGGTGCACAAGGCCTATGATGCCGGACAGCGTGATTTTGGAGAGAACTATCTGCAGGATGCCCTGGAGAAAATCGATGCACTACCGCTCGATGATATTGTCTGGCACTTTATTGGTGCCATTCAATCCAACAAGACCAAGACCATAGCTGAAAATTTTGACTGGGTACATGGAGTAGATCGTCTGAAGATTGCGCGCAGGCTTGGTGAGCAGAGACCTTCTGCCAAAGAGCCCATCAATATCTGTATCCAGGTAAATAGCAGTGGTGAGGAGAGTAAATCCGGAGTCTTATTCAGTGAACTTCCCAGTCTGGCAAAGGAGATTGGCAAACTGCCCGGGATCAGATTGCGTGGCCTGATGACTCTGCCTGCACCATCCAGCAGTCTGAATGAACAGCGCGTACCTTTTCGGCAACTTCATGATGCAATGGTGCAACTCAACGAAGATGGGCTCTCTCTTGATACCCTCTCGATGGGCATGTCTGGAGATATGGAGGCTGCAATTGCCGAAGGTGCAACAATAGTGCGTATTGGTACCGATATATTTGGTGCCCGACAATGAGGCCGACGATATTGGTCTTTGGTGGCCACGACCCAAGCGGTGGCGCCGGGATTCAGGCAGATATTGAGACTATCGGATCACTCGGTGGTCATGCTGCAACTGTCATAACTGCACTAACAGCACAGGATAGCCATTCAGTAAAAGCTGTAGAGCCAGTCTCTCTGGATCTGTTTATTCAGCAGGCTCGGCTCTTGCTGGATGATATGTCGATGCAGGCGATAAAGATCGGAATGGTCGGCTCCATAGAGATCTGTGAGGCAATTCATACTCTATTAACTGAACACTCTGATGTCCCGGTTATCCTTGACCCTGTTCTGGCAGACGGTGGCGGGGGCTACCTCTCAACTGATGGCGTAGCTGAGGCTATATCTACCCTTTTGATCCCGCTTGCTACTGTTGCAACCCCAAACCGCAAGGAGCTGATGCAGTTGGCCCCTGATGGAGACACTCTGCAGGCCAGTGGTGCTGAGCTCATCTCTATGGGTTGTGAATATCTGCTGATTACAGGAACTGACAACCCCACAGCTGACGAAGAACCTGACAAGGTTCACCATCTGCTGATGAACAGGGATGGAATAAAAGAACTCTTTCAATATCCTCGGCTTCCCAATAATTATCATGGATCCGGATGCACTCTGGCATCATCTATTGCCACAGGTATAGCTGCTGGAGAAAATGTAGATGAGGCAGTTGTCAGGGGATTGGAGTTTACCTGGAATAGTCTGAATAACAGTTTTCACCCGGGTAGCGGACAACATTTTCCAGATCGGTTTCGTAGCAAATAGATAGATGAAACAAAAACTATCCGGCCTCTACCTTATTACTGACCGCCGCCTTACTGACAAGGCTGGTCTTGTCCCTGCAGTGGCAGAGGCAATTCAGGGGGGCGTAAGTATTGTTCAGTACAGAAACAAGCACGCAAACAGAGAGCGCAAACTCTGGGAAATATCGGACCTTGCCACTCTCTGTCGCCCTCTCGGCATCCCGCTTATCGTTAATGATGATACCGATCTGGTAATAGAATCAGGTGCTGATGGCGTCCACCTTGGCAGTGATGATGGCTCAGTCGAAGAGGCACGAAAATTACTGGGAAATGAGGCTATTATTGGAGTCTCCTGCTACAATTCGTTCGATAGCGCACGGATGGCCGCAGAACAGGGGGCTGACTACATAGCCTTTGGCAGGTTCTTCCCCTCACAGACCAAGCCGGATGCAGTTCATGCAACAACTGAGGTGCTGACACAAGCCCGCACAGAGTTGCAGCTGCCGATCGTCGCAATTGGAGGAGTAGATAGCAGTAATGGCAAATCACTGATTGATGCAGGGGCAGATATGCTTGCTGTAATTAATGCTGTTTTGGGCGCTACAAATATCCAGCAAGCTGCCCAGGATATTGCCAACCTGTTTGATACCAAATAGATTCAGGAAAATTTTCGAAAGAAAAACAGACACAAGGAAGAGTATAAAGTTATGACCCGTTCACATGACCTTTTTGAAGAGGCCCAGCAACATATTCCTGGTGGAGTAAATTCACCTGTTCGCGCATTCAGAGGTGTTGGTGGAGATCCTGTCTACATCCAGAGAGCCGAAGGGGCCTATATCCATGATGAAGATGGTAATCGTTATGTTGATTATGTTGGATCATGGGGGCCAATGATCCTGGGGCATGCACACCCTGACGTTGTAAAAGTTGTACAGGATGGTGCAGCAAATGGTCTGAGCTTTGGTGCTCCTACAGAGATAGAAACCCAGATGGCCGAGAAGGTAAAAGAGCTCGTACCATCAATTGAGATGGTGCGTATGGTTAGCTCAGGTACTGAGGCCACCATGAGCGCAATCAGACTTGCTCGAGGCTACACAGGACGAGACAAGATTCTGAAGTTTGAAGGATGCTACCACGGCCATGCTGATTCTCTACTGGTAAAAGCCGGCTCTGGTGCATTGACCCTGGGGGTACCAACCTCACCCGGTGTTCCTGCCTCACTTGCTGAACACACCCTGACCCTGAGTTATAACAACATTGATCAGGTACGTGAACTCTTTGCCGAGGTTGGCAGGGAGATAGCCTGTATCATCGTGGAACCTGTTGCTGGAAACATGAACTGTGTGCCTCCTGTTATCGGTTTTCTGGAGGGGCTGCGTGAGGTCTGTGATGAGTATGGAACAGTATTGATTCTGGATGAGGTCATGACCGGTTTTCGTGTAAGCCTTGGTGGCGCTCAGGGCAAACTTGGCATTACCCCAGACCTGACCACACTTGGCAAAGTTATTGGTGGTGGAATGCCGGTTGGCGCATTTGGTGGCAAACGCGAGATCATGGAACATCTGGCTCCACTTGGTCCTGTCTATCAGGCTGGGACCCTATCTGGCAACCCTCTGGCGATGGCGGCAGGACTGAAGACTCTTGAGTTGATCTCTGCTCCCAACTTCTTTGCTGATCTGGAAGAGAAGGTAAAAACCCTGACTGACGGCATTATGGCTGCTGCTGCAGATAATAATATTCCGATGCAGTACAACCGTATCGGCGGCATGTTTGGCCTCTTCTTTACCGAGGATGAGAAGATCGAAAACTTTGACCAGGTTATGGCTTGTGACAGCGAGCGCTTCGGTAAATTCTTCCACGGCATGCTTGATGAAGGAATATATCTTGCCCCATCCGCCTTTGAGGCCGGTTTTGTCTCTGCCGCCCATACTGATAGCGACCTGCAGACAACAATAGATGCTGCGCGCAAGGTTCTGGCGACTTTATAGATATATTTATGGAGTGGTGGCAAGAAATTAGCGGATGGTTTTCGGCCAACGAGGAGCTACTGTTCTGGATCGGAATTGGGTCAGCCATTATGTTGGTTGCCTCAATTGCTGCGCTTCCATGGCTGGTCAGCAGAATCCCTGAGGACTATTTCGACCACACAAAAGAGCCAACGGTAGCCCCCCTCAAGGGACACCCGGCAGCCCGGTTTCTGGTTCATCTGGTCCGTAATCTGATTGGGTTGGTGCTGATCATTGCCGGCATTCTGATGCTATTTCTCCCCGGCCAAGGGCTATTGACCCTGCTGCTGGGAATCATGATGACTCATTTTCCAGGCAAATATCATGTTGAGCAGTGGTTTATCCGACAACCCGGCATTCTGACCGCCATCAACTGGTTTAGAGAAAAGGGTGGCACCGCCCCGCTTATCGTAAAGGAGATCCATGACAATTAATTCAAACGAACTTTCAGCCGCTGTTCATGAGCTCAAGAGAGAGATTCGCAAGGGGCGCTGGTTCAAGAACCTGCTTTATGCATTTGTAATCGGCTACCTGATTCTGTTGATACTGATCTCTGCAGGGGTTATTGATGAGATTGACCCAGGTGAACGTATTGCCACCATCAAGCTGCATGGGGAGATCGGTAGCGACACAATTAACAGTGCGGATAACCTTGCACCAGCCATACGCAAGGCAGCTGAGGACAAGCGAGTCAAACATATTGTGCTTCAGCTTAACTCTCCTGGTGGCACTCCTGCACAGGCAGAACGGCTTTGGCAAACTATTCGCACCGTAAAAAAAGAGAACCCGGAGAAAAAGATTTACGCCACAATTGACGAGCTCTGTGCATCAGCCTGTTACTACATCGCCAGCGCTACTGACGAGATTCATGCAACAGAGGTCTCTCTGGTTGGTTCTATCGGTGTACGCATGGGGGGCTTCGGTTTTGTGGAGGCGATGAAGGAGCATGGCATCGAGCAGCGTGAGCTTACGGCAGGAGAGTATAAGGCGCTTCTCGACCCATTCTCTCCAAGAAATGAGGAGGCTGAGACTTTTCTCAAAGAGCACGTGCTGACAACCACCCACGATATTTTTATCGATCGGGTAAAAGAGGGGAGAGGAGAAAACCTCTCCACCACAACAGAGCTGTTTAATGGGTTGATATGGGTTGGACAGGAGGCTAAAGGGTTGGGGTTAATTGATGGACACATGTCCACCCATGAGATTGCCGAGACTCTTGATATTGATAATGTGGTCGACTACACCCCCAAGGTTGATCTGTTTGAGCAGTATGCAAACCAGTTTGCCGCAAGTCTCGCCACTGTGTTGAAGGGACAAGCCGCTCCACAGCTAGAGATGTAGGTTTATGTAGTACTCCCCCACCGCTGCACAAAATCCCGCTCCAACCCAAGCTGATCAAGAATTCTTGCCACCACAAAGTCGACAAGATCATCAATACTCTTGGGCTGATGGTAAAACCCCGGGTTGGGAGGCAGAATCGTCACCCCGATCCGTGAGAGCTTAAGCATGTTCTCCAGATGGATGGCAGAGTATGGAGTCTCTCTTGGAACCAGTATCAGTTTCTTGTTCTCCTTTATCATCACATCCGCGGCCCGCTCTAACAGCTGATCACTACTTCCATAAGCTATGGCTGAGAGTGTTCCCATTGAACATGGGCATACCACCATGGCATAAGGAGCACTGCTGCCGCTGGCAACCGGAGAGGTCCACTCGCCTTTTTCAAACAGTGACAACTGCCCCTCCCTGGCACCGAACTTTTCGACAAATAATTTTTGCACATCATGGGAGGCCTCTGGCAATGAAAGGTCGACCTCCATCTCCATAACAATACGCGCTGCATCAGACAGCATCATCCAGACCCGAACATCTGCCGCAATCAACTGCTCCAGAAGGCGCAACGCATAAGCTGCACCTGACGCCCCGGTAACGGCCAATGTAACTGTACTGTCTCTATTCCACTCTGTCACTTCTCGAGTCGCTCCAGTAATTTCTCATGTATGCCGCCAAACCCGCCATTGCTCATAACCAGGATATGGTCTCCCGGAAGAGCCCAATCTGCTACTGACTCTACAATCTGCTCAACAGTTTCAGCTATGGTAACCTGCACTATAGACTCATCCATTGATTTGGCAAGATCCCACTCCAGTGATCCATCATCAACCAGAAAAACCCTGTCTGCACTCTCGAATGAGCCCGCCAGTGATTGTTGATGTACCCCCATACGCATAGTGTTTGAGCGTGGCTCCATAATTGCGAGGATTCGATCCTCCCTCACCTTGCCACGCAGTCCATCAAGTGTCAGTCTGATAGCTGTTGGGTGGTGGGCAAAATCATCGTAGACAGTCACTCCATTCACTGTGCCTTTGACCTCCATGCGACGACGAACATTCCTGAACTCTGCCAGGGCATCAATTGCATGGCGGACCGGTACCCCAGCATGACGTGCTGCGGCTATTGCAGCCAGGGCATTTGATCGGTTATGCCAACCAGTCAGATCCCAGCTCACCTCACCAACAGGTTCTCCCTGCAGTGATACCAGAAAGCGACTCCATGCAGCGTCATCCCTTATGGCATCCCAATCCCCGTCAATTGTCTCTGTCGATGTCCAGCACCCCATATCAATCAATTCATCAACTGCTGTCTCGCCGGCAGGATGGATGATCAGTCCGTTTCCGGGCACAGTGCGTATCTGATGGTGAAACTGTTTCTGGATTGCCGCCAGGTCATCAAATATATCAGCATGGTCAAATTCAAGATTATTGATAATCAGGGTTCTTGGACGATAGTGGACAAACTTGGAGCGTTTATCAAAAAAAGCGGTATCGTACTCATCGGCCTCCACCACAAAAAATGGGGCATTCCCCAACCGGGCGGATACCCCAAAATTCTCTGGCACTCCACCAATCAGAAAGCCCGGGGGCAATCCTGCATACTCCAGAATCCATGCGAGCATGCTTGAAGTAGAGGTTTTACCGTGTGTACCAGATACGGCCAGTACCCAGCGCCCCTGCAGTACATGCTCTGATAACCACTGTGGGCCTGATGTGTATGGAATCCCCTGCTCCAGCACATATTCAACGGCTCTGTTTCCACGGCTCATTGCATTGCCAATCACCACCATATCAGGCGCTGGATCCAGATGATCTGCCTCATACCCCTCCTGCAGAGTAATCCCCGCCTCCTCCAACTGGGTGCTCATGGGAGGGTAAACATTGGCATCAGAACCAGAAACAGTATGGCCTGACGCACGCGCCAGCAAGGCAATGCCGCCCATGAAAGTGCCACAGATTCCAAGAATATGGATATGCATCCCCTTATGTTACCTTATGCGCCATGAACATACTTTATGGAATCCCCAGCTGTGCACCCAGAGATCTGGAGATATTTTTATGATTCGCTCCATTTGGTTAGCTTGCTTGCTGATCCCTACAGTGGCTAGTGCTGTACAGATTCAGGTTTTTACCACTGTCCTGCCGCTCAAGTCATTGGCCGAGAAAATTGGTGGAGAGCATGTAAATGTCACCTCAATGGTAGGCTCAGGAGATGATCCACATACTTTTAGTCCCACTTCTCAACAAATTGCCAGACTGGCACAAGCTGATCTATATATAACTGCAGGAATTGAATTTGAGAAAGCCTGGATGGAGAGGATAAAATCCACCAACTCTGAGATGGAGATTATTGGTGACAGTAATGGCCATGAACATGAACATGAACACGAACACGAACTAGACCCACACCCCTGGACCAGCCCGCTATTAGCCATGAATATGGCTGATACAATTAGCGATGCATTAATCAGGATAGACCCAAACAACCATAAATTTTACGACAAAAACAGGTACTCTCTACAAGCTGAACTCAGCTTGCTGGACCAGGAGATTCAGAAACAGCTAAAAAATCTGAAGCAGAGAAAATTTATGGTTTTCCACCCTGCCTGGGGCCATTTTGCAGAACGGTACGGGCTAACTCAGATCTCAATAGAGCATGAGGGAAAAGAGCCTGGTGCTCGTGCACTCGTAGAATTGATCAGAGAGGCCAGAAAGGAGAAGATCAGGGTAATTTTTGTTCAGCCACAACTTAGCAAGCGTGCTGCTGAACAGATTGCAGATGCAATTGGCGGCCGTGTTGTACCTATTGACCCTCTCTCAGCAGATTACATCAATAATATGAGAAAAATATCCCAACAGCTCTCTGAGACACTGCAGTAATGAAGTCACAAGATCCACTTATCCAGATTAAAGATGTATCTTTCTCCTACGGTACAACTACCGTACTGGAGAAAATTAATCTTGAGGTAAATGATGGCGAGTTTCTGGGCATTGTCGGCCCCAACGCAGGAGGGAAAAGCACTCTGCTTAAACTGGCTCTCGGCCTACTCACTCCACACTCCGGAACAATCAGGATTTTGGGAAAGAGACCTCACAAGGCACGATCTCAAATCGGCTATGTGCCACAATATCCAAGCTTTTCAAAAGAGTTTCCTATCACTGTAGAACAGTTGGTGCTGTTGGGGAGGCTGGGTACAAGCTGCAAACAGGGGTTTCTCCATGCGCTTAAACCGGGAGGATATTCAAGGAAAGATTATCAGGCAACCCGCCAAGCTCTGATAGAGGTCGAGGCAGAGGATCTTGTGCAACGTCAGATTGGGAGCCTTTCCGGTGGACAGCTACAACGTGTGCTACTGGCCAGGGCACTGGTCTCAAACCCATCAATTCTAATTCTGGACGAACCCACGGCAAATATTGATCAACGACTTGAAGGGGACATTTTCGACCTGTTAAAACGGTTAAACCAGCGCATGGCTATTTTGGTGGTATCCCATGATATAGCCTTCATCTCAAGTTATGTTACCCGGGTTGCCTGCATCAACAGAACACTGGTATGCCACCATACAGATGCCATTGATGGCGAGGTTATTCAAAACCTGTACGGTGAAGATGTGCGCATGGTGGCACATCACCATTAGGTTAGTGGAGAGATAAAGCATGAACGAATTCTTCGCTGCCCTTTCTGAATATACCTTTCTGCAATATAGCCTGATTGCCGGGCTACTAGCCAGCATTGGTTGCGGGGTTATGGGAACCTATGTGGTAGTCAAAAGGATTGCGTTCATTGCTGGAGGCATTGCTCACTCCGTTCTTGGTGGAATGGGAGCGGCCATATATTTTGGAGTAGACCCTCTCGCTGGTGCCTTGGGTGCAGCCATCATATCTGCTCTGCTGATTGGATGGATTCGCCTACAGTGGCGTGCTCAGGAAGATACTCTTATTGGAGCCATGTGGGCGATAGGAATGGCGATTGGGGTACTCTTTATCTCCAAAACACCAGGCTATCAGACCGACCTGATGAGCTTTCTGTTTGGTAACATATTGTTGGTTCCAGAATCCAGCCTCTGGTTTATGGCTCTGCTCGATACAGTTCTACTGCTGATTGTAGGTGCATACCACAGACAATTTCTTGCTGTTGCATTTGATGAGGAGTTTGCCAGACTTCGCGGCATTCCAGTTACCTTCTTCTATCTGCTTCTCCTTATCCTGGTCGCAGTGACAGTTGTACTGCTGATTCAGGTGGTTGGGCTGATTCTGGTGCTTGCACTATTGACACTACCAGCCGCAGTTGCGGGGCATTATGTAGACTCTATTGGGAAAATGATGGTGTTGGCCACACTGCTTGGCGGAGCTCTCACTGTTTCCGGACTGGCGCTCTCCTATCAACCAGACCTGCCCGCCGGCCCTACAATTATTCTACTGGCTGGCGCAGTATATGTGCTCTCTGCGATATTTACACAGTCTCGTGCAAAACGCCGAGCACGCTTGGCGGTTGAGGAGGGGCGTGGTTGAGGTTGATATAATCTCAAGACCAGACACCCAATAGTGGAGTTTCTTGGTGCCTGCTCCCAGCGCTCAAAACCGGAATAACGACAGCAATATCCGAGGCAACTACACCAGATATCACACATTAAATATACGTATTTATACGTATGGATGAGACTGCCAGTTACCAGTAGTATGTGACCATACACAAAGCCTGATAGGCAACCGCCACAATGGAGCAGTTGAAAATGGAACAGTTGAAAGAGTTTAGTCTGGTTGAGATGGCCATATGTACAGCCTGCGGAACAGCAATAGGGTTATCAGCTGTAATGATGCTCTTCTTTGTAGCAATAAGCCTGTTCAGTGGAACTACCGTATCCGCAATAGAAACCTTCATGCTTGGATAGTCTCCCAATTGGTAATACAGAGGTTATCGAGTTCTCCTGTCTAATCTTTCGATAATCACTGAGCCAGCATACTGTTTTAACAGTATGCTGGTTTTTTTATCTGCTGTGCCCCATAACTCAACGCCCACAGCACTTCTTGTATTTCTTGCCTGACCCACAGGGGCACGGCTCATTACGTCCCACCTTCTTCTCTTTGTTACGAAAGGTCTCTGGTTTTGGCATATCGCCATCTACATAGACCCACTTTCCATCTACTCTCTTAAACCGGCTAACCTCATGCGCGTAGTGTGTTCCACTCTTGTCCCGGTAACCAGCTTTGAATTCAACTATACCTGTAGCATCACCCTTGTCACCATTAGAGGTCGATATAATCTCAAGTCCAAGCCACTCCGAGTCTTGTGACCACTTCCTGGCTGCATCCAGATCATGGTCAGCTCGATGGTCCGGGTGGAGTGTATTGTGGATATAGTCAACCTCGCCTGCCACGTAAGCACTGTAACGAGAACGCATCAACGCCTCTGCAGTATCTGGAAAGGAGTCTCCCTTCAGATAAGGCTCACAACATTCGCTGTATGGTTTTCCTGAACCGCAATAACAATCACTCATCCTCTCTAATCTCCTATTTATAGGCCAAATTTGGGCCAAGCCACTTCTCTATATTTGCAACAATCATCCCTTTTCGCTCAGCATACTGCTCTACCTGATCTCGATCGATCTTGCCGACAGCAAAGTAGTGTGCCTCGGGATGGGCAAAATAGAGACCACTAACTGATGCTGTTGGAACCATTGCCCTGGACTCTGTAAGCCAGATACCAGTAGTGCTCTCTGCCTCCAGTAGCTCCCACAAAATATCTTTTTCCGTATGGTCTGGTGAGGCTGGGTAACCCATTGCAGGACGAATTCCGGAATAGTCCTCACTGATCAGCTCCTCATTAGTATGAGACTCATCAACTGCATATCCCCACAACTCCTTTCTCACTTTCTCATGGAGCCACTCGGTTGCCGCCTCCGCCAGACGATCAGCTATCGACTTTAGCATCAGTGCACTGTAATCATCATGGTCCGCCTCAAACTCACTAATCTTTTCATCTATCCCAAGACCCGCAGTCAGTGCAAAACCACCCACATAATCAACCTTGTTGGCAGTTTTTGGCGCAACAAAATCACTTAGACAGTCATTGGATCTTCCATCTGGTTGTCTGCCCTGTTTTCTCAAGTGGTGCAGCGTTGTCTTCAGCCTGCTTCGTGACTCATCCTCATAGATCTCAATATCATCTCCAACCGCATTGGCGGGAAAAAGACCAACTACCGCCTTTGCCGAGAGCCACTTCTCACCGATAATCTTCTCCAGCATAGAGCTTGCATCAGCATAGAGCTTACGAGCCTCCTCCCCCTTCTCTGCATCATCGAGAATCTTCGGATAACGACCCTTCAG
Source organism: Candidatus Thiopontia autotrophica (assembly GCA_014384675.1). NCBI lineage: Bacteria > Pseudomonadati > Pseudomonadota > Gammaproteobacteria > Candidatus Thiopontia > Candidatus Thiopontia autotrophica. The sequence continues at coordinate 68,199 of JACNFK010000027.1, forward strand.
CTCCCAGGCGTGGAAGAAGAAGGTCCAGTCGATATAGGGAACCACCTCATTGAGATCAATCTGCTCCAGTACCGTTACCCCCAGGGCGTTTGGTTGTACCGGCTGATAACTATCCCACTCAATCGGGAACTGGTTGGCCTGCGCCTCTTCAATCGTAACCAGACTCTTTGCACCACCCCTGGAGGCACGTCGCTGGCGAACCTCCTCATACTCATCACGTAGCTCAGAGAGAAATTCCGACTTCTGCCCCTCCGAAAGTAGCGTTGTCGCCACCCCAACTGCTCGTGAGGCATCTGCCACATGGATCACCCCATGCTCATACTCCGGCTCCGCCTTGACCGCTGTATGAGCCCTGGATGTAGTGGCCCCGCCCAGCATCAGCGGAATAGTAAATCCCTGACGCGTCATCTCACTGGCAAGGTGCACCATCTCATCCAGTGACGGGGTGATCAGCCCGGAGAGACCGATGATATCTACATTCTCCTCTCTGGCACGCTGCAGAATCGTCTCTGCCGGCACCATCACCCCAAGATCAATCACCTCATAGTTATTACACTGCAACACCACCCCGACAATATTCTTGCCGATGTCATGTACATCACCCTTCACCGTGGCCATCAAAATCTTGCCCTGACTGGAAATGGCACACTCCGCCTTCTCCGCCTCAAGAAATGGATCAAGATAGGCAACCGATTTCTTCATCACCCGGGCGGATTTCACCACCTGCGGCAGAAACATCTTGCCCGCACCAAAGAGATCGCCCACCACATTCATCCCATCCATCAGTGGCCCCTCAATAACCTTCAGTGCCTTGTCGAACTGGAGACGAGCCTCCTCTGTATCTTCATCAATAAATTCCGTAATCCCCTTCACCAGCGCATGCTCAAGCCGCTTCTTAACAGGCCAGCTACGCCACTCCTGATCCTCTTTTTTCTCCCCTGTCGAACCATCTCCAAGATATTTAGGCGCAATCTCTACCAGCCGCTCCCCAGCCTCCGGATCCCGATTAAGGACCACATCCTCGACTGCATCTCGCAGCTCATCAGGGAGGTCATCATAGACCGCAAGCTGTGCCGCATTGACGATCCCCATATCCATCCCCGCCTGAATGGCATGATAGAGAAAGACCGCATGGATCGCCTCACGCACCGGGTTGTTGCCACGGAAGGAGAAGGAGACATTAGAGACCCCACCCGAGACCATTGCATAGGGCAGGGTCTGCTTGATGCGACGGGTCGCCTCGATAAAGTCGACCCCATAATTGTTGTGCTCCTCGATGCCGGTCGCTACTGCGAAGATGTTGGGGTCAAAGATAATATCCTCTGCAGGGAAGCCGATCTCATCCACCAAAATCCGGTAGGCACGGGTACATATCTCCACCTTGCGCACCTCTGTATCGGCCTGCCCATCCTCATCAAAGGCCATCACGATCACCGCTGCACCATAGCGACGGCAGAGCTTTGCATGTTCCCGGAACTTCTCCTCCCCCTCCTTCATGGAGATAGAGTTGACGATCGCCTTACCCTGCGAACACTGCAGCCCCGCCTCAATGATCTCCCACTTGGAGGAGTCGATCATCAGTGGTGCCTTGGAGATATCTGGCTCCGAGGCGATCAGATTGAGGAAGCGCACCATCGCCGCCTTGCCATCCAGCATCCCCTCATCCATATTGACATCGACCACCTGGGCACCATTCTCCACCTGGGTTCGGCAGATATCGAGTGCCTCCTCATACTCCTCGTTGAGGACAAGACGCTTGAACTTGGCAGAACCGGTAATATTGGCCCGCTCTCCCACATTGACAAAGAGGGACTCCCTGCCAATATTCAGCGGCTCCAATCCGGCCAGACGGCACTCGTGGGGGAGATCTGGCAGTGGACGTGGACTCTTCCCCTCCATCGCCTGAGCAATGGCACGAATATGGTCAGGACTGGAACCACAGCACCCCCCAATAATATTAAGGAAGCCAGCATCGGCCCACTCACTGACATGAGCCGCCATCTGCTCTGGAGTGAGATCATACTCCCCAAATTCATTGGGAAGACCTGCATTAGGGTGAGCAGAGGTGTAGGTCTCACAGACTCGTGACATCTCCTCTGTATATTGACGCAACATATCCGGACCCAGCGCACAGTTGAGCCCCATACTTAGCGGTCTGGAGTGACGCAGACTGTTATAGAAGGACTCTGTGGTCTGCCCTGAGAGGGTACGTCCGGAGGCATCGGTAATGGTGCCAGAGATCATAATTGGCAGTGTTATCCCCCTCTCTTCAAAATAGCGGTCAATTGCAAACAGCGCCGCCTTGGCATTCAGGGTATCGAAGATGGTCTCTACCAGCAGCAGATCCGCGCCACCCTGCACCAGGGCATCAATGGATTCACTATAGTCCTCCACCAGATCCATAAAGGTGATATTGCGAAAGCCGGGATCATTGACCTCCGGGGAGATCGAACAGGTGCGGCTGGTAGGTCCGAGCACCGCCGCCACAAAACGGGGTTTCTCCGGAGTGGAATATCTGTCCGCTGCTGCACGTGCGAGACGGGTCGCCTCCAGATTGATCTCGTAGACCAGATCCTCCATATCGTAATCAGCCATCGAGACCCGAGTCCCATTGAAGGTGTTGGTCTCGAGGATATCGGCTCCCGCCTCCAGATACTGCTCATGAATTCCCTGGATAATCGCAGGCTGGGTCAGCGCAAGAAGATCATTATTCCCCTTGAGATCAGTATGCCAGTCGGCAAAACGCTCCCCTCGATAATCCGCCTCCTCCAGTTTGTGACGCTGGATCATGGTCCCCATTGCACCATCCAGAATCAGGATGCGCTCGGTCATCAGAGATTTCAGTTGCTCGCTACGATCGACAGACATAAGGGTGTTTTTCCAAAAAAATTGAGGGTATTTTACCCTATTACCGAACATCCTTTGTAGCGACTATCACGGGCTCCTAAACGCCTCCAGCAACCCAACCTCCGGTACCGGCTCATAGCCATACCACTTCAGGTCGGCCCTCTGCCAGTAGACCTTCCACATCCTGTTCTTCTTTACATAGGTAGTTTTGGCAACCATCTCATCTGGCCAATCCCGCAATGGTCTAACCTCAAAAATAACGACACTCTGGCTCTCAATCCGATATTTTAAAGCCAGCTTGTTTCTGATATGAACAAGACCTGATTGTAGCACCAATTAAGCTTGCATCAAGGCCAACGATTATTATAAGGACATATTTCCTTATATTGCTACATTAAAAATGATTCATTTCTAATATTGGTAAATCTGTTAACAGATAATTAAGCCTGTCATTGAGCAAATGCGAGAAACAATGCAGGAAAATGGGATAGCGCCCTTTTAATTTGAAGTAAGTTATACTGATGGCATGAACGAACATTTGTTAATCCATATCGTCTTGTTGCTAGCCATTGCAGTGGCGATTGTGTCGCTCTCAAGAAGGCTGCATTTCCCACCAATTCTGGGCTACATTGTCGTTGGTATTATTGTTGGTCCAAATGGATTTGGTTGGATCGGTCAAGAAGAAAATATTGAAACATTAGCCGAGCTTGGTATCGTCTTTTTGTTGTTTACTATTGGATTGGAGTTCTCGCTAGCGCAAATGATCTCCATGCGACGACAAGTATTTGGGTTGGGTGCGGTTCAGGTATTTGTAACTGGGCTGTTGGTGTATGCGATTGGTTATTTTTCAGGGTTGGACACCAATGCCAATATTGTTATTGCTAGTGCCTTAGCCTTATCATCTACTGCGATTGTGATTAAGCAGCTTGCTGAACAATCTGAGATTCATTCCCGCCACGGGCGTTCTGCTTTGGGCGTGCTGATCTTCCAAGACATTATTGCTATTCCGCTGTTAATTCTGATTCCAACTTTGGCGCTGACTAGTGTAAATGATAACAGCCTTGGCTTGGCGTTAGGTGTGGCTTTTTTAAAGGGAACATTGGTGATGATTGTCATGCATATAATCGGCAAACATCTACTCAGACCTTTGTTTCATGAAGTGGCTTCGGCTAAGTCACAAGAGCTGTTTACTTTAACCGTATTAACGGTGGCTTTAGGCGCTGCTGCGTTGACCGAGCAAATGGGCTTATCGATGACACTGGGAGCATTTTTAGCAGGAATGATGCTTAGTGAAACGGAATACAAGCATCAGGTTGAATCTGATATTCGCCCATTTCAGGATATTTTATTAGGCCTATTTTTTGTTACTGTGGGCATGATGATTTCCCTAACTCTGTTGCAACAACATTTTTGGCTAATTATCGCAATCACCATTGGCATTATTTTACTAAAAGGCGTGGTTTTGTATGGGGTGGCTAGACTGTTTCAGAAGCAAGGTGGCGTTGCCTTGCGCATGGCATTGTCATTGTCTCAGGTAGGTGAATTTGGTCTGGTACTGTTGACACTGGCTTTTGCTTATAAATTATTACCTGTTGAAATTGGTAATATTTTATTAACATCAGCGGTCTTGAGTATGTCTATTGCACCGTTTTTGATTAAATTTAATGGTGCAATTGCTAAGAAATGGCATAAAGGATCTTATTTGAGCAATCATCAAGATATTGAGAAAATTATTATTGATGATAATGTACATCTTGATCAGCATGTTATTTTGTGTGGCTTTGGCCGCGTTGGGCAAACTGTTAGCCGTTTTTTATCAAAATCCAATAAATCGTTTATTGCACTTGATATGGACATTAAGCGCGTTCAAGAAGCACACGACGCCGGTGAGAACGTCTATTATGGTGACGCCGCAAAAGAGACTATTTTGAAAGCTGCTCGTTTAGAGAAGGCACGTATTGTGATTGTGACCTTTAATGATTTTCATGCCTCTATTAAAATCTTAAAAACCATCAGTCAAATGCATCAGCAGATACCAATTTTGGTGCGCACACCAGATGATTCGCATGTTAATGAGTTGCTTGAAGCAGGTGCGAGTGAGGTGATTCCAGATACATTTGAATCAAGTATTATGTTGGCCTCTCATCTTATGTTAATGATTGGCGACCCGCCCAGAAAGGTGCTTCGAGAAGTGAGAGCCGTGCGTAAAAACCGTTATCGTTTGTTGGAAAATTTTTATCCCGGTGAAGATGACAATCCAATGGCACAACATCAGGTGATGACAGGCGTTTTCCATACGGTAATTCTTACTGAAGATACTTTTGCCACGCATAAAACAGTTGGTTCACTTGGATTGGAGCAGTTTGATATTACGCTGGAGGCAATTAAGCGCGGCAGTATTCGTGGCGATAATCCATCCAATGAGACCCGACTAAGGGTTGATGATCATTTGGTACTTAGTGGTGTGCCAGAAAATATTGAACGGGTTGAGTTATATTTAACCACTGGCAAGTATTAGCGACATTTTTACCCTTAAAAACAAACTGTTAAAGATGACGCCCAACATATGGTGCGGGCCGCCGCGCAGCGATAGCACGCCCCAGTGAGCCGCAGGCGAACGACATGATGTACTTGTTAGGTTGATTCACGTAACTCAACCATTGCCGATGAAATAACTCGAGCTGCTGAACGAAGCAAGAGCAATACCAAGCCTGTAGCCACCACAATATCTGGCCAGCCTGAGCCGGTAAACCAAATCGCACCTGCTGCTAAAAACACCGATATGTTCGACGCGATATCGTTCCGTGAACACTCCCATACAGAACTCATATTCACATCTTCATTCCGGTGCCGCCAAAGCAGAAAGAGGCACGCTGAATTAGCCGCAAGGCCAAGAAGGCTGAAAGCACCCATGACTTCAAAAATGGGCAGACCTGGTACAAAAAGCTTGTAGATGATTTGAGCTGCGACAACCAATGCAGCCACAAGAATAAGTATGCCTTTGAACAATGCCACCTTAGCTTTGGTGCTGGTGCCCCGTGTAACAGCGTACAAACTCAGAGCATAGGTGAGTGCATCACCGAAATTATCGAGGCTATCGGCTAGTAGCGCAGTTGAGCCACCATAAAGCGCAGCACTCGCGATCACAACAAACATGACGGCATTAATGCCTAGAACTATTTGAAGCGTCCCTCGCTGTCGATCTTCGCGCAGCGCATCGACAGAACAACCGCCATCGCAACATCCACTCATATGTCAAACCTCTTGTACAACCTAACGACC
>JACNFK010000028.1 GCA_014384675.1 Candidatus Thiopontia autotrophica
CCATGCGCATTACGGAGCCCTTGCCGAACTGGCGTTCGATCTGGGTAAGGGCTGCCTCTAGTGCTTTTTGTCTGTTCTTGTCCATCTGATAAAGCCTGTGAAATAGCGTGAAATTATCCCATAAAAGAGAAGACTCACCTAACCAATTTTATGTTCTGCAACACCTTTTCCAGAGCATAAAGAACGGTCTGTTCACGGATCTCATTGCGGTTGCCATCAAAAACTACTGACTCCCCATGAAACAGATCATCTCTCCCCTGCCAACCAAACCAGACCAACCCCACAGGTTTGTCATCACTACCACCGGTTGGTCCAGCAATGCCACTTACTGCCACGGCAACATCTGCACTACTGCGATCCAGAGCCCCTGTAACCATCTCCTGAACCGTCTCTATACTTACCGCGCCATACTGCTGCAATGTCTGCTCAGACACACCCAACATCTCCATTTTGGACTCATTGGAATAGGTGACAAACCCACGCTCAAACCAGCCACTGCTACCTGCTGGATCAGTCATTACTTTGGAGATCCACCCGGCAGTACATGATTCTGCAGTAACAAGCATCAAACCATGCTTCAACAGCTCTCTCGATAACTCATTTACTACATTTTCAATTTCGTACTGCATTCTGTTTTCCGGTAAACTTTCTCGCTCAATGAACAGCAGTAATCATACCCCGGTAATGCAGCAATTTCTTCGTATCAAGGCGGAGCATCCTGACTCGCTGCTGTTTTACCGTATGGGAGATTTTTACGAACTCTTCTTTGACGATGCCAAACGGGCAGCTGAACTACTTGATATCACACTGACTGCACGTGGCAAATCAGCTGGCGAACCTATCCCGATGGCTGGTGTCCCTTACCATGCTGCCGAGCAGTATCTTGCCCGTCTGGTAAAACTTGGTGAGTCTGTAGCAATCTGTGAACAGGTTGGTGACCCTGCCAAAAGCAAGGGCCCGGTTGAACGCCAGGTGGCTCGAATCATCACTCCAGGCACTCTTACCGATGAGGCGCTGATGGATGACAATGCCGAGAGTTTGTTGGTATCCATTTACGAAGATGATGGGCGCTATGGTGTAGCAATACTTGCACTGGCAGCAGGACGTTTTCAGGTTATGGAGATAAATGGTCTACAGTCCCTGTTTGGAGAGCTAGAGCGGATAAAGCCATCAGAGATCCTGTTTCCTGAAAACTCTCAACTACGCACACAACTTGATGGACGCAGTGGATTACGCCCTCAGCCTGGGTGGAATTTTGATCCTGAAACAGCACAAAGAGAGCTGGCCAAACAGTTTGGAACCAACGATCTATCAGGGTTTGGGTGTAATGATCTAACTATTGGACTAGGTGCTGCGGGGGCACTTTTACAATATGTCCAGCACACACAACGAACCTCACTACCACACCTGAACAGTATTCAACTCCTGCAGCAAGAGAAAAATGTCTCTATTGATGCAGCCAGTTACAAAAACCTGGAGATTCTATCCAATCTTGCAGGTGGCGAGACTCACACCCTTATCGAAACAATGGACCATACCAGCACTGCCATGGGAGGTCGCATGCTGCGGCGCTGGCTGAGTAATCCAATACAGAATAAAACTGTTCTTGAACAACGTCTCTTCTCTGTTGAGTCCATTTTCGAACAACGTCTTCACGATACCTTTCAGCCCATATTGCGTGGTATTGGTGATATGGAGAGAATCCTCTCCCGTATTGCGCTACGAAGTGCCCGCCCCCGTGACCTGGCACGATTAAGGGACTCCCTGACATCACTTCCTGCACTGCAACAGTCCATCAGGGATGATCAACGCGAAGCACTGGGTAGTCTGGCACAACAAATTTCAACTTTTCCGGAAATTGAACAGCTACTTACAAGTGCAATAATCGATAACCCGCCCATGATTATTCGTGATGGTGGAGTTATTGCGACAGGATATGATATCGAACTGGATGAGCTACGCTCTATCCGTAAGAATGCCGGGGAACTACTACAGCAACTGGAGCAGAGGGAGCGAGAGCGTACCGGAATCACCACCCTCAAGGTTGGTTATAACAGTGTTCATGGTTACTACATCGAGATTGGCAAGGCACAGAATGGAGAGATTCCAGTGGAGTATGTGCGCCGCCAGACACTTAAAGCAGCTGAACGTTTTATCACTCCAGAGCTTAAGAGCTTCGAGGATAAAGTGCTATCTGCCAATGAGCGTGCGTTAGGGCGTGAAAAAGCACTCTACGAGGAGCTCATTGAAAAACTTATCGATATCTTGGTGCCGCTACAGCAATGTAGCTTGGGAATTGCTGAACTTGATGTATTGACCAACCTTGCCGAACGTGCGGAGAGGCTGGAGTGGGTACGACCACAACTGGTTGATGAGAGTCAACTTGCAATCAAGGAGGGGCGCCACCCGGTTGTTGAGACTGTTTCCGAAACCCCTTTTATTGCCAATGACCTCTCTCTCGATGACTCCACCAGAATGTTGATAATCACCGGACCCAACATGGGCGGCAAAAGTACCTTTATGCGTCAGAATGCGTTGATTGTCCTGTTGGCACATATTGGCAGCTTTGTCCCGGCTACGGCTGCAACCATAGGTATGGTTGATCGAATCTTCACCAGAATTGGGGCATCTGATGACCTCGCTGGTGGCCGCTCCACCTTTATGGTGGAGATGACAGAGACAGCCAACATCCTCCACAATGCCACTTTCCGCAGCCTGGTGTTAATGGACGAGATTGGTCGTGGCACCAGCACTTATGATGGACTTTCCCTGGCTGGGGCATGTGCAGAACATCTGGTTAAACATCAGGGGTCACTCAGCCTGTTTGCAACCCACTATTTTGAGCTTACGGCAATGGAGAATCAGCTTCCTGCCATAAAAAATGTCCACCTGGATGCAACAGAACATGGTGACGGTATTGTTTTTCTTCATGCTGTACGTCCAGGGCCAGCAAATCAGAGCTATGGGTTACAGGTTGCGAGTTTAGCCGGTATACCACAACAGGTAATTAAGCAGGCACAGGAGAGGTTGATTGAGCTGGAAGAGGAGCAGGGGTCACAAACCACCGTCGCCAGCTCCTCAACCAGACAGCCACAGATGTCTCTGTTTAGTAGATCAGCTGTAGAGGAGCTTGTGAGAGATATGGATCCAGACCAGATGACACCAAAGGATGCGCTGGATGCAATCTATCAACTCAAAAAGAGCCTATAGCCCAAGTTTCTCAATCAGTTTTTTTGCCGGCATATAGCCACTAATAACCTCTCCGTCATCCACTACAATATGTGGCGTCCCCTGCAACCCAAAGCTGGTAGCCAGGCGCATCTGTGACATAACAGGATTTTCACAACTCTTTTTATCCAGCTTCTCGCCAGACTTTGCCGCTGTCAATGCGGCTGCACGATCTTCGGAACACCATACTGTTACTGCCTTCTGGTAAGAGGATGAGTTGAATCCTGCACGAGGATAGAGTAGATACCTAAGCTTGATACCGGCATCCATCAGCTCCTCGCGCTCTTCATGTAGGCGAACACAATAAGGGCAATCAATATCGGTAAAGATGGTCAGTGTGCGCTTGCTCTCTTTAGGGGCATAAACCACCATCTCTGACTCATCCAGTCCATTCAGTATCTCTACTCTGGCTGATGCAATACGCTCATCTGTCAGATTGGTACGACTCTCCAGATCCAGCATCTCACCATCAATCAGATAACGCCCATCAGCAGAGAGGTAGAGAATTGTAGTGCCGTACCGAGCCTCAAAAAGACCTGAGACAGGGGCAGCACGCACCTCACTGGGGGCTGTTCCTGGAATAATCTTCTGCAACCGGTCCGTTACCGCATGGGGAATATCTCCAGCTGCCTCAGCCCATGACAGGGTAAAAGAGATGATCGCAAAAAATGCGGCGGCTATTTTTATATATGTATTGTTTTTCATTATTTATTAACCTCTTGGATGATGTTCTTTATGTATATTCTTCAATCTTTCTCTGGCAACATGCGTATAAATCTGGGTAGTTGATAGATCACTATGACCCAATAATACCTGAACAGAACGGAGATCGGCTCCATGATTCAGCAAGTGTGTAGCAAAAGCGTGCCTTAATGTGTGCGGGGAGAATGGTGTCAAGATACGGGCCTCACGACCATACTTTTTTAGTCTGATCCAAAACGCCTGGCGAGACATCCCCGCCCCCCTGGAGGTTACAAAAAGCGAATCGGAGGTACGTCCCTGCATAAACACTGGTCTGCCTTCATCCAGAAAACGCTCTATCCAGTAAAGCGCCTCCTCTCCCAAAGGGACTAGGCGCTCTTTGTTTCCCTTTCCCATAACACGGGCAACCCCCTGTCTCAGATTGAGCGCATCTATTCTTAGCTGTACCAACTCCGAAACCCTGAATCCCCCACCATACATCAACTCGATCATTGCACGATCCCTCAACCCCAGTGGAGCTGAGACGTCCGGCGTGTCCAGTAGATCCTCAACCTCCTGTTCAGTCAGGGTAGATGGCAGCGCACGACCAATTTTTGGAGAGTCAATCCGCGCCGTCGGGTCATCTCTTCGTACCCCACTATTTAACAGATAGCGGTAAAAACGTCGCAGGGAACTTAATACCCTTGCTACGGTGCGCGCATGACGCCCCTTGCCAGCAAGATATGAGAGATAGCCCAGCAATGATTCTCTATCAGCCTCAACAATATCGTCAACATACTGTTCATCAAGCCAGGTACGGTATTGATTGAGATCACTGCGGTAGGCAGAGATAGTGTTTTGACTCAACCCTTTCTCCATCCATAGAGTATCAAGAAAATCCTCTATCTTCCCCTTTCCCAACTATTCAGCCTCCCAAAACAGAAGAGGGCGGATCATATAATGACCCGCCCTCTTTGCATTCACCCTTTCAACAGGAAAAGGTTACTAAATCTTCTCTTTAATACGTGCAGCCTTACCAGTACGCTCACGCATGTAGTACAACTTGGCTTGGCGAACCACACCACGACGCTTGACAGTGATACTGTCAACCAACGGGCTATAAGTCTGGAACACACGCTCCACGCCCTCACCATACGAGATCTTGCGAACAGTAAACGATGAATTCAATCCACGATTTTTCTTGGCAATACAGAGCCCCTCAAAAGCCTGTAGACGTTCACGATCACCCTCCTTTACCTTAACCTGAACAACAACTGTATCTCCAGGATTAAACTCAGGAATCTCACGACCCATCTGCTCCGCTTCCAACTCTTGAATAATATTACTCATCACTCTAATCCATAACTCTCTGTAAACATAAAAATAACCCTTGATCACGCTAACATGCAAGGGCTTTGAAGCGGGCAATTATACTGTTTTTCCACAGTTTTTCACCCTATTATTACCAAATATTCACAATATATCTGGCCGTCGCTTTTTTGTTCTGAGCTCTGCCTGTTCCCTTCTCCACTCAGCAATAGCCTGATGATTTCCACTCAACAAAACCTCTGGTACCGATCTTCCATCCACCTCCTCCGGACGGCTATAGTGAGGGTGATCCAACAGCGCATCAGAAAATGAATCCTCTGCTGCAGAGTCCGCATGCCCTAACGCTCCAGGCACAAGCCGGATCACAGCATCCATCAGCACCATAGCTGGCAACTCTCCCCCACTAACAACATAATCACCAATTGATATCTCCTCATCCACCTCGGACTCAATCAGCCTCTCATCGATGCCTTCATAACGTCCTGCCAACAGAAGCATGCCATCTTTTTTGCTCAACTCCTCTATCTTGCCCTGAGTAAGCGGTTTTCCTTGTGGTGAGAGATAAATCAGATAAGGAGATATTCCGCTCTCTTTCTGACTATCTCTCGCCTGACAGATAGCCTTTTTCAGTGGCTCATAGAGCATTACCATACCTGGGCCTCCACCATAGGGACGATCATCCACAGTACGGTGCCGATCCTCTGTAAAATCTCTGGGGTTCCAGTGATGGATATCCACCAACCCACGATCAACAGCTCTCTTTGTTATCCCCTGCCCGGTAATAGCACTCAACATCTCGGGAAATAGTGTAATGAGATCAAAACGCACTAGAAATCCAGCCTCCACTCAACCGTGATCCTTTTCTCTTCAAGATCAACCTCGGTAACCCATTGGTTAACAAATGGGATCAATACATCTTTATCTTCACCACTTATCACCATCACATCATTGGCTCCCGTCTCCATCAAATCGGAAACCTCGCCCAACACCCCGTCATCAGAGTTAATCACCTGACATCCAATCAGATCTGACCAGTAGTACTCGTCATCTGTTAATTTTTCCAATGCATCTCGTCTGACCGATATATCAACACCAATCAGCTCCTCTGCTGCTGTTCTATCATTGAAGCCATCCAGGAGCACAACAACACCTTTACCATGACGCTTTCCCTGTTTTACCACAAACTCTCTCTGCTCCCCATTTATGGTTAACAACCACTTGCGGTAACGCAGGATATTCTCTCGAGGAGATGTATAGGAGTATATTTTCACCCATCCACGAACGCCAAAAAGCCCACTAACTCTTCCCAGCAACACCAGGGAATCAGTGGACTTCTTATTCATCGGAAGGATGAGTACCCCGTTCTGCTCGGGTGAGCATCACAGGATGGTTAATCAGGCTGCGGCGGCCTTGCTATTCTCTTTAACAAGACTGGCAACACGATTGGAAAGCTGTGCACCATTGGTAATCCAATGATCTACACGGTCCATATCCATCTCCAGGCGCTTCTCGTTACCGGATGCCACAGGATTAAAGTATCCGAGCTTCTCCAGGAAACGTCCATCACGACTATTTCTCTTGTCAGTTGCAACAATGCGGTAAAAAGGACGTTTTTTTGCACCACCACGTGCAAGACGAATTACTACCATTTTTTCTTTCCAGTTCTCAATATTTAATGGATGAAAAAAACCGACCCCAATCAACCTAATGTGAGTCGGCTCTTAATTAGTCGGGCATTATACTGCATGAAAGCATCGAAGTGAAGATTTTTGAAGCCATTTTAAAATGGCATTTTCCCCCCTGGCATACCCCCTCCGCCAGCCATTCCTCCCATCCCCCGCATCATTCTGGCCATCTTCCCGCCTTTCATTTTTTTCATCATCTTCTGCATCTGCTTGAACTGCTTCAAAAGACGATTAAGATCCTGCACTGTAGTGCCAGAGCCTTGGGTGATTCTTCTCTTTCTTGACCCTTTGATCATGTCTGGGCGACGGCGCTCCTTTGGAGTCATGGAGTTGATCATGGCCTCCATACGTAAAAACTCACTATCATTTACCTGGTTCTTCACTTTATCCGACACATTTGCCATTCCAGGCAACTTATCCATCATCGAGGCAACCCCACCCATCCCCTGCATCTGTTGCAACTGATCTCTGAAATCCTCCAGATTAAAGCCTTTTCCCTTGCGTACCTTTTTGGCTAGCTTGTCGGCCTTCTTTTTGTCTACCTTACGCTCCAGCTCCTCAATAAGGCTTAAGGTATCCCCCATCCCAAGTATTCTGGAGGCGATACGATCAGGATAGAAAGGCTCAAGTGCATCAACCTTCTCACCAACACCAAGAAACTTGATTGGCTTACCAGTTATCTGACGTACAGAAAGTGCCGCGCCACCACGAGCATCACCATCTGCCTTGGTCAAAACAACACCGGTCAACGGCAATGCTTCATCAAAGGCCTTGGCTGTATTGGCGGCATCCTGGCCTGTCATGCTATCAACAACAAACAGGGTCTCGACCGGAGTAACTGCAGCATGCAGCTTCCGAATCTCTCCCATCATCTCCTCATCCACATGGAGACGACCGGCGGTATCAATAATCAAGACATCGACAAACTGTTTTCTGGCCTGAGCTAACGCATTTTTTGCGATATCCACCGGTTTTTGATCTGCCGTACTGGGGAAAAATGTTGCTCCAACCTCATCTGCCAACAATCTCAGCTGCTCAATTGCTGCTGGGCGGTAGATATCCGCACTGGCAACCATCACCTTTCTGGATTCACGCTCCTGCAGAAAACGGGACAGTTTTGCCACACTGGTTGTTTTACCAGCACCCTGCAGGCCAGCCATAAGAATGACTGCCGGGGGTTGTGCACGCAGATTAAGCCCCTCGTTGGCATCCCCCATCAATACCACAAGTTCTGATTGAACAATTTTTATCAACGCCTGCCCAGGAGTAAGGCTTGCAGATACCTCCTGCCCTAGAGCACGCTCCTTGACCCGTTCAATAAACGCCTTCACAACAGTAAGCGCGACATCTGCCTCAAGTAGCGCCATACGAACATCACGAAGTGCCTGCCCTATATTATCTTCAGTCAGACGACCCTGGCCCTTCAGAGTCTTGAGAGTTCGGTTAAGGCGATCGGTAAGATTTTCAAACATAGACAAATTATATCTAATTCTACTGACGAAACGGTTTCATTTATGACATCATCAACAAAAAAACCGGGCAGAAGTAATGTAAGGAGTTGATATGGACTTTGTCACCACAGGAATCATCGCAAGTCTACTGTACCTTGTTACAGCAGTTGGGCTGGGACGTATGCTGACTCAGGGAATATCCTGTTTTGACCACCCAAGAAATGGGCTGAAACTGCTAGGGGTTATTGGTTTTTTGTTCCACACAAATGTTCTGTTCCAACTGGTCGTGGCGCAGTGGGTCAACCTGGGGTTCTTCCATGCACTATCAATCACAAGCTGGTTGCTGGTACTTCTGCTTGAAATTACCTGGTTAATTCGCCCTGTAGGAAATCTTGGCATCATTATTTTCCCTATATCAGCCATAACAGTTCTGCTACAGATCACCAATCCTGGTGCAGTGATACACACTGCATCAACCGCGCTCGATACACATATTCTACTCTCCATGCTTGCATACAGCCTGTTGGGTATAGCAGCACTACAGGCGATCCTGCTCGCAGTACAGGAGCATCACCTGCGCAATAAACAGCCAGGCGGATTCATTCGAGCACTACCACCTATGGCTGATGTTGAGCACCTGATGTTTCAGCTGATTCGTGCAGGACTGTTAATGCTTACACTGGCTCTCTTGAGTGCTATTCCTCTGGTAGAGGATATGGTGGCACAACAACGTGCGCATACTGCTCTGCTATCCATCATCTCCTGGATCATATTTGCCGCACTGTTATGGGGAAGAAAACAGCATGGTTGGCGCGGTCGTACTGCTGTGCGCTGGACTATTAGCGGATTTGTAATCCTCTTTCTTGCCTACTTTGGTAGCCGCTTTGTTGTCGAAATACTGATAGGTATCCCCTCCAGCGGATGAATGAAGTCTCCACAGAGATTCTTTCCGGAATTCTCTTCCTATTGATTCTTATATCCGCTTTCTTTTCTGGTTCAGAAACCAGTATGATGGCAATAAACCGATACCGCCTGCGCCACCTTTCTCGAATCGGGCATCGTGGTGCACGTTCAGCATCTCAACTTCTGGATCGCCCTGAGCGGTTGATTGGATTGATCCTGCTTGGCAATAATTTTGTAAATATTCTCGCATCCTCCATAGCCACAATAATCGGTATGCGTATATTTGGTGATGCCGGAATAGCCATTGCTACCGGCATCCTCACTTTCGTTATTCTTATTTTTGCCGAGGTTACTCCAAAGACCATTGCTGCCCTTTCACCAGAACGTTTTGCCTATCCCGCATCATTCATACTTACACCACTGCTGCGTATTCTTTACCCTCTTGTCAGGCTGATAAACATAATCACCAATATTGTGTTACGTATGGTTGGAATAAAGCTCAACTCATCCCAAACTGATCACCTCTCCAGAGAGGAGTTGCGTACTGTTGTAAAAGAGGCTGGAGGGTTGATTCCAAAAAAACATCAATCCATGCTCACCAGTATCCTTGATCTTGAGGAGGTCACGGTAGAGGACATAATGGTCCCCCGCAACGAGATTATTGGAATAAATATCGAGGATACGTGGAGCGAGATTCTTACCCAGCTATCCCTTACCCAGCACACACGTCTTCCCGTGTTTAGTGACAACAGCGAACACCTGTTGGGAATTCTCCATATGCGTAATGCTATTCACCTAAGCTCCTCCGAGAAAGAGGGAAAAAGTGAACTCATCAAGGCACTGCATACACCACTCTTTATACCAGAGGGGACAACACTTAACATCCAGCTTCTTCAGTTCCAGAAGTTCAAAAAAAGAATGGGGTTGGTCGTTGATGAATATGGTGACATCCAGGGGCTGGTAACCCTTGAGGATCTGCTTGAAGAGATTGTCGGGGAGTTCACCACAGATGTATCCGATACAATCTCCGAGATAAAGCCGCAGGAAGATGGATCATATCTGGTTGAAGGCAGTGCCAACCTGAGAGAGTTGGAGAAAAAAATGGGGTGGGATCTGCCTCTGGATGGTCCAAAAACAGTTAACGGACTTATCCTGGAACATCTGGAGGATATACCGGAAGCCGGTACCAGCATGATGATAAATGGATACCCGGTAGAGGTTACCAATGCATCAGAGAATATTGTTCGTCGGGTACGTATTTTCCCTCTGTTAAGAAAAAACCTTATAGACTAGCCAACACCTCTGACAGTCTGCCAACCGCCATAACTTCCAACCCTTTAATGGGGGTTCTTGGGCTATTGGCTTGCGGGATTATCGCTCGGGTAAAACCATGCTTGGCCGCCTCTTTAAGCCTCTCCTCTCCTCCCGGCACAGGACGCACTTCACCAACCAGGCCAACCTCGCCAAAGACAATTGTCCCCTCCGGTAACGGCCTGTTCTGCAGGCTGGATATAATCGACAGCACAACAGCAAGATCTGCTGCCGGCTCGGTGACTCTTACTCCGCCAACAACATTTACAAATACATCCTGATCATAGCTGACAACTCCACCATGTCTGTGCAGTACAGCCAGTAACATTGCCAGACGATTATGCTCAAGACCGATAGAGACCCTTCTGGGGTTGGATAGGTGGCTCTCATCTACCAGCGCCTGCAACTCAACCAACAGGGGGCGCGTCCCCTCCATAGTGACCAGTGTCACCGTACCCGCGACCGGAGAGTCATGACGAGAGAGAAAAATGGCAGAGGGGTTTGAAACCTCCTTCAGCCCGGTCTCTGTCATTGCAAAGACCCCCAGTTCATTTACCGCACCAAAACGGTTTTTAATAGCCCTGATCACCCGGTAACGACTTCCACTCTCCCCCTCGAAATAGAGAACAGTATCGACCATATGCTCCAGTACTCGTGGGCCTGCCAGGCTACCATCTTTGGTTACATGACCCACAAGAAATATGGATGTCCCTGTCTGTTTGGCATAACGTACCAGCCTCGCTGTACTCTCTCTCACCTGTGCCACTGATCCTGGTGCAGACGTCAGATCTTCAGTATAGATTGTCTGAATTGAGTCGATGACCAGTACCTTTGGATGGAGCGACTGGGATACCTCTATAATCTGTTCAGCCTGTGTCTCAGTCAGCAGGTCGAGCTTTGATGGATCCACCCCCAAGCGTTGCGCCCGCATGGATATCTGTCTGGCTGACTCCTCTCCCGTCACATAGAGAACCGGTATCTCCGTAGCCAGTTTCGCCATAATCTGCAGCAACAGGGTAGACTTTCCAATCCCTGGGTCACCTCCAATCAGCACTACAGATCCATGAACCATGCCCCCACCAAGCACCCTGTCCATCTCGGTGATTCCTGTTGAGCTCAAAGCATCAGTTGCAGTTTCAACCTCAGACAGATTAACTATCTTTGCACGCTCTCCAGCATATCCGGCAAAACGTCCTCCGCTCTCCTTACCGGATGAGGAAACCGCCATCTCGGTCAGGCAGTTCCACCCCTTGCAGGTAGCACACTGCCCTGCCCACTTGGGAGAGACATCACCACACTCTGTACAGACAAATTCAACTTTGCTCTTTACCACAGACTATCCCTCCTCTCGTCTGACCCTTGAGGTTAACTGACAAAGCAACTCATAAGAGATGGTGTCTGCCTTATCTGCAATCTCCTCTATCGGCAATCCATCTCCCCACAATATTGCCCGATCACCAACCATCGCATCTGGCACCTCTGTCAGATCTACAGTTATCATATCCATGGATACTCTACCCACAAGAGGGACCCTCTGATCCCTGATCAACACTGGAGTACCCGTGGGCAGAGAACGGGGATAGCCATGACCATAGCCAATGGCAACCACCCCAATACTCATATCTTCCGGCGCACACCAGGTGGAGCCATAACCAACACAATCTCCCCTCTGCAACTTTTTGACAGCAATCAGCGGGGCCTTTAGTGTCATGACCGGCTTCAGACCAATAGAGTCTGCACTCTGTTGAGAAAATGGCGAGCCTCCATACAACATGATTCCCGGACGCACAAAGTCATAATGGGTGCTGTTGTCAGAGAGCAGGGCTGCAGAATTTGCCATGCTACGCCTGATATCAAGCTGTTGGCCTGATGTCTCGAACAACTCTTGTTGCTGCTGATTCATCTTATGATCTGGCTTATCGGCATTGGCAAAATGGGAGATCAGAACCAATTGATCAACACATGAACTCTCTTCCATAAGTGGTAACAACTGATCCACCCGCTGCGGATAAAACCCAAGACGGTGCATTCCGCTATCCACCTTTAACCACACCACCAATGAGCGCTTCAGGTGTGTGGATTTCAGCAGACTCCACTGCTCTTTCGAATGCACTACCGTCTGCAAATCAAGCTGAGAGGCAGCATGCAGCTCCTCCTCCCCTTCAAACCCCTCAAGCAACAGGATAGGCTTCTGAACTCCGGCACTCCTCAGCTGAACCGCCTCATCCAGGCACCCAACAGCAAACATGTCTGCCTGATATAGAGCATGAGCAACCGTTAACAATCCATGTCCATATCCATTAGCCTTGATTACAGCAACAACCTGGGTCTGGTCTGAAACTCTATCTCTTGCCTGTTGCAGATTATGTCGAAGCGCCTCCAGATTAATGGTGGCGGTAACCTGACGACTCATTCGTGTGCGCCGGGATGGCTGGCCATGTAGGTAGGGGCAAGATTGTCGAAACGGGTATATTCCCCATGGAATGCAACTTTCACTGTGCCAATAGATCCATGACGCTGTTTGCCCAGAATAATCTCTGCAGTCCCTCGATCCGGACTCTCCTCGTTGTATACCTCATCACGGTATATAAAGACGATAATATCTGCGTCCTGCTCGATAGAACCAGATTCACGAAGATCAGACATTACCGGACGACGGTTGGGACGTGACTCCAGTGAACGATTGAGCTGTGACAGCGCAATCACCGGGATATTCATCTCCTTTGCCATCGCCTTGAGAGAGCGGGATATTTCTGCAATCTCGGTTGCCCTGTTTTCCGAAGACGCCTTGCCAGAGCCCTGCATCAACTGCAGGTAGTCAATCACTACCAGATCAAGGCCATGGTTGCTGCGAGCAATTCTACGCACCCTGGAGCGCAACTCTGTAGATGTGAGAGCCGGAGTATCATCAATAAAAATATTGCTGTCTTTCAGTTGATCAACAGCCTTTATCACATACTGCCAGTCATCATCATCCAGTTGTCCGGTACGAATCTTGTTTGCATTTACTCGTCCCAAAGAAGAGATAAGCCTGGTAGCCAACTGCTCACCGGACATCTCCATACTGAAAACTGCTACCGATGCCCCCCCTTTTACTGCAGCATTTTCTGCAATATTCATTGCAAACGAGGTCTTACCCATTGCGGGGCGCCCTGCCACAATAATAAGATCAGATTTCTGCAGACCTGTTGTAATTCGATCAAAGTCAGAGAAGCCTGTAGCAATACCGGTAACCGCACCGCTCTTTGAGTTGTAAAGCTTGTCGATACGATCAACTGCACGTGTAAGCAGGGTCTGCATATCCTCAAACCCTTTCTGATTGCGACTCCCCTGTTCTGCAATCTGGAATATTGACTGCTCGGCCTGATCCAGAATTTCTGAGACCTTGCGTCCGTCAGTATTGAATGCAGACTCCGCAATCTTGTTGGATGCTGTGACCAAACGGCGCAGAATCGAACGCTCTCTTACTATATCTGCATAGTGACGAATATTTGCTGCACTTGGGGTATTTTTTGCCAGTGTCCCAAGATATGCCAATCCACCTGCATTCTCAGCCTCATTCCTGCTCTCCAGCCACTCTGTCAATGTAATGACATCAAATGGCTTGTTGTCCTCTGCAAGACTGGAAATAGAGCGGAAGATCAGACGATGATCCTTGCGATAAAAATCCTCCTCCACCACTCTGTCAGAGACAATATCCCAGCTATTGTTATCCAGCATCAATCCGCCAAGCACAGATTGCTCAGACTCAATATGTTGCGGGGGAACAGTTAGTGATGAAGAATCAGACATGGCTGGTTAGGATAATCCAGAACTGAAAACAATTCGACCATTAAACGGACAAAATATGAATACCAGACAAAAAAATAGCCCTCACACAAACGTGCAAGGGCTATCTTGATTCAATAGCCGCACAACAACGTGCAACCTGTTGAAGACAAAGAATTACTCTTCAGCAACAATAACCACGACTACATCACAGCTAACATCTGTATGCAGCTGAATTGTAACCTCATGATCACCCAGCTCACGCAGTGGGCCGTCAGGGAGACGAACTTCGCTCTTCAACACCTCAACTCCAGCATCGGTGATGGCTTTTGAAATCTCGGCTCCAGTTACAGAGCCAAATAGCTTTCCTTCCTCACCAGCCTGATGAGCAATCTCCAATTTAACCGTAGCAATCTGGTCAGCACGAGCCTGTGCCGCAGCCAGTGTCTCGGCAGCAAGACTCTCCAGCTCTGCACGACGCTCTTCAAACTCTTTCAGGTTTTCCGGGGTTGCCGACTTTGCCTTCCCTTGAGGGAGAAGAAAATTACGAGCATATCCAGGTTTGACTGAGACCTTGTCCCCGAGATCACCCAGGTTAGCCACTTTTTCAAGCAGGATCACATCCATTTAAGTTTCCTTTTTATATCTACAGACTCTCTTTGAAAATGGCAGAGAATCACGCCATAAAATAAAATTTTCAACAGCCACCTACTACGCTGCAAACTGTTTACGATAATTAACCCATGTATCGGTTACACCAACCATCGTCACAACAAATCCCAGCGGGGTAAACAGTGTTAACAGATAGAGTGCTGTAATCCACCCCTTCCGTTTTGTCCTCATCTCCAGCAATGCATGAGCTACTGCAAGCCCTTGCACCATAAATAGGGTCATCCAGATCTGCATAAGATCCGGCACAATACTTGGAACTGCATCACCCATCAACATCCCGGGCAACATTACTGCCAACCCAAGAAGCACAGAATTCTTTCCCAGCTGTAGCGCCAGAAACTCCTGCTTCAAACCACCAGGATTGTATAGCATCGCCTGCCAACCACGCGCAATCAACAGCATTGCAGTCAATCCCAGGAAAAATCCAGCAGCCAAAACTCCCGTCAATACCTCTGCCAGCTGTGGTTTTAAAAGTATCTCGACATCAGGGGCAACGGCTCTCTCCCCAGTGGCCTCAAAAAGATTCTGTACTGTCTCCTGCCACCATATCGCAGGATTTCCATCCACAAACATATAAAATAGAAACAGAACAACCACCCCAAACAGAGCCGCAATCTGAAAAACAATCTTCAGAGAATTGGTGCCCTTCAAAACAGCAGCCAGAACCCAGACAGGCAACCAGAACAGCGCCAATACACCAACTGTCACTGCATTATCGCCATTCAGGCTATTTACAGCCATGGCCAGGACTAAACCTCCAGCCAGCGTCAACAGACCTTCGACTGCTCCTTGACGCAGGGTTACCAGACCAACTACTGCCCCGGTAAGATATCCAATTGGTGGCAACAATAGAGTTACAAAAGCCAGCATTGCAATCGTCCCCATCGCATGGAGACGACTACGCAGTACAAATTCAGCAAGTGCTCGCATAGCTTAAATGCGTTTACCCTAACAGTGATTATTCAGGTTGCCCCTGTACGTATTCAAGACAAGGCCAAAAACGTCAATTTACAAGTGCACCCAAGGGCATCAAGATAAATGATCATTTTTTAACACTGTCATGGAGGCGTACAGTGGGTTACCTGTATGATCAGCGGTCGTGGGCGTCCGAGTATGGTAACAACGCCAAAAAACGGGCGCGCTTAATCTCTGTTGCCAGCTGACGCTGATAACGTGACTTTGTTCCAGTAATTCTTGATGGGATGATAGCTCCGGTCTCGGAGATAAAGTCCTTCAAAAGTTCAACATCCTTATAGTCGATTGCTGGTGCATCTTTCATGCTGAATCGACAAAATTTTCTTCTACGAAAATAGCGTGCCATTTTTAATCTCGCTTATAAATATTTATGGTTAATCAGAACGACTAGGCCTCAGTGGCCTCAGTCTCTGCTGGTGCGTCGGCCTCTGAAGATTTCTCTGCTGTAGCAGCAGGAGCATCTGTAGATGCTGCTCTATCATCACGGCGTTCTCTGCGTGAATCATCCCTATCCTTGCGGCTGGACTCCTTCTCTTTCGCAGTCATCATTGCAGATTGACCCTCAGGAACACCCTTCATGGAAAGCACCTGGCTACGGATCACAGCATCATTGAACTTGAATAGCCCGGATAGTTCGTTCAATGCAGCAATTGTGCACTCGACGTTCATCAGCACGTAGTGGGCCTTGTGAATCTTGTTGATAGAGTATGCCAACTGACGGCGTCCCCAATCCTCAAGACGATGGATCTTGCCACCATCACCCTCAATTACAGAGCGATAGCGTTCTACCATCGTCTCCACCTGATCACTCTGGTCTGGGTGGACCATAAATACGATTTCGTAATGTTTCATTTTTCAATGTCCCCTTATGGATAAAAAAGCCTGATATGAGATCGTTGACTCATATGCAAGCAAGGAGGAATCACCAAAAGCATGGCTCCTGACGATTCGGAGCGCGCATTATACTGATACAACGGATGATAATCAACGTGATAACATGCGTTGGCGCACCGCCTCAAAAAGGGCAACTCCAGAGGCAACAGAGACATTCAGGCTGCTTACCTCACCAGCCATCGGTATCTTTACCAGTTGACTACAATTCTCTTTGGTTAGACGCCTCATGCCTCCCCCCTCAGCACCCATAACCAGCACCAACGGGCCACCAAGATCAGCCTCATACAGAGAATCGGTAGCCTCACCTGTAGCTCCAACAATCCACAATCCTCTATCTGCCAGACTCTTCAATAGGCGAGAGAGATTTGTAACCATCACAAAAGGGAGAGATTCTACTGCACCAGATGCAACCTTGCGTACAACCGGGGTAATACCAACCGAGCGATCCTTGGGAACTACAACAGCATGAACTCCTGCAGCTTCGGCACTTCTCAGACATGCGCCCAGATTGTGAGGGTCGGTCACCCCATCAAGCATTAACAGAAATGGCGGCTCTGAGAGATTATCCAGCATCTCCTCCAACCAATTATCGTCATATATTTTCTGCTCTGTTTTTACTGCAACCTCAACCACCACACCCTGATGTACACCACCCTGAGCCAGTCTGTCCATCTCTCTTTTTGAAACTTTGCGTACAGATATTCCCTGACGTTTTGCCTGCTGCACCAGATCTTGAAGACGCCTGTCATGACGCCTCTCGTCCACCAACAACTGGTCACCCTTCCGCGCCTGCCCTGACTTTAGCCAACCACGAACTGCATGGATACCGAAGATCTGCTCCATTATTAAGTAACCTCTGAAAAAGATTAATGGGATGGGGGTTTGGGGGAATGGCTCTACAGGTGTTATTGTAACATACTGAACCATAACCCTTCCCTCATAGGATAACTTGTGAGGGAGATCTGATTGGGTCACGAAGTGACTTAATCAGAGGTTCCTTAATGCCTTTCTGATGAACCCTTTGATGTACGTCTGGGTCTGCGCTTGACCGATTTTTTCTTTACGACCTTTCTCCCTCTGTTATCTCTTTTGGCACTTTTCTTCTTCGATACTTTTTTCTTTGAGGCTTTTCTGGCTGGACTCTTTCTCTCCTGCTTGCCTCTTTTACCCTTTTCCTTGTTGCTCTTTCTAGAGTTAGCACGTCGACCTTTCGTCTTTTTTGTGCTGCTACTCTTTTCCAGATGGAGAAAATCAATCTTGCGCTCATCCAGATCAACACGTGCAACCTGCACCCTGATGGTATCTCCCAAACGGAACTGACGACCGCCCTGTTCTCCAGTTAACTGATGACGTACCGGATCAAAATGGTAGTAATCATTCTGCAATGCAGTAATGTGAACAAGACCATCAACAAAAATATCATCCAGGGTAACAAATAGACCAAAACCGGTAACTCCACTTACAACCCCGCTGAACTCCTCGCCAACATGGTCCATCATGTATTCACACTTGAGCCAATCAGTAGCGTCACGTGTTGCGTCATCAGCACGTCGCTCGGTTGTTGAACACTGCTCTCCCAACCTGACCATATCTTCCTTGTCATATCTGAAACTGCCAGCACCCTTCTTCATGGCAGATCTGATCATCCCTGTACCCAGCAGATGTCCAATGGCTCTATGCACCAACAGATCAGGATAGCGTCTGATAGGAGATGTGAAATGTGCATAGTTCTCATGCGCCAGGCCAAAGTGGCCAACACTCTCGGGAGAGTAGACTGCACGACTAAGGCTTCTCAGTAGAACTGTCTGAATCAGATTGAACTCTGGGCGGTTACGTGCCAAGTCCAGCACCCGGGCATAATCTCCGGGTTGTGGACGGTCACCGCCAGCCAGGGTCAGTCCAAACTCTCGTAGAAACAGACGGACCTCATCCAGTCTCTCGGATCCTGGTTGCTCATGAACACGATAAAGAGCCGGAATCTTGTTGCGCTTCAGATAACGTGCTGCACATACATTGGCAGCAATCATGAACTCCTCAATCATCTTGTGTGCATCATTACGAATGGTAGGCACAATACGGTCGATCTTCT
Organism: Candidatus Thiopontia autotrophica; assembly: GCA_014384675.1. Lineage (NCBI taxonomy): Bacteria > Pseudomonadati > Pseudomonadota > Gammaproteobacteria > Candidatus Thiopontia > Candidatus Thiopontia autotrophica. The sequence goes on from JACNFK010000028.1 coordinate 18,987, forward strand.
TGCCCTCACCAAACTTTATCTGCGTCTCCACTGTATCAAAATCGATAGCACCACGAATCGTACGTGCATCTCTCAGTACGTGGTACAGAGCATGTAACTCCTGCAGTTCTGGCAGATATTTTTTATAGACTGGTGGCAACGAATCAACTTTTCCATCCAGGGCGTCTCCCACCTGGTTATAGATCATTCGTGCTGCCGAACGCATTACACCCTGGTGAAAACGTGAACTTGTTACCTTGCCTGACTCGTTAATCTGCATCTCGCAGACCATACAGAGACGATCAACATCCGGGTTAAGTGAGCAGAGCCCATTTGATAGCGACTCTGGCAACATCGGAACCACATGACCAGGAAAATAGACTGAATTGCCTCTAACAATAGCCTCCCGATCAAGCGCACTCTCTGGCTCCACATAATGGGATACATCGGCAATGGCAACCAACAGACGCCACCCTTTTGGGGTGCGACTGCAGTAGACAGCATCATCAAAATCACGAGCATCCTCGCCATCAATGGTGACCAAAGGGGTGTTGCGAAAATCCTTTCTTCCCTTCTTTGCCTTCTCCGGAACCTCAGCCGCAATTGATGCAGCCTGTCGCTCTACTGCATCGGGCCATAGATGAGGAATCTCGAATGCTCGAATCGCAATATCAATCTCCATGCCGGGAGCCATATGGTCACCCAGAACCTCGGCCACCCTGCCAATGGGGCCACTACGCCTTGATGGTTGCTCAATCAGCTCGACCAGAACAATCTGGTCACTCTTTGCTCCAGCCTGCTGTTCAGAAGGGATCAGAATATCGTGAGTGATATGCTTGTTACTTGGCACTACCGTTCCGACACCACGCTCAAGAAAGAAGCGCCCAACCACCTGCCGGGTTCCACGTTCCAGTATTTCGGTAACCTGGCCTTCACGTTTTCCGCGTCTGTTTACTCCAACTATGGATACCAGCAGGCGATCACCATGCATAACCGAACGCATCTGTTTGGCATGCAGAAATACATCCTCGCCGCCCTCATCAGGGATAAGAAAACCGAAACCATCCGGATGTCCCTGTACCCGTCCACGTACCAGATCCATACGCTCAACCAGACCGTATCCACCACGCCTGTTCTTTGCAATCTGCCCATCTCGTGACATCGCAATCAGACGGCGACGCAACCCCTCCTGACGCTCTTCATCCTCATAGCCAAACTGATCAATCAGCTGCTTCAATGATTGAGGTGCATGATTCTGCTTTAGTACCTCTATTATCTCCTGCCTTTCAGCTACAGGAACCGTATAAAAATTTTTATTCTCTTCTTTCAATGATTCTTTACCTTGATAATTGACACCAGCCCGATGGGCCGGTAAAGTGCGCGCTCATTCACACCCTGCCTGGGTGGCGGAATTGGTAGACGCGCTAGCTTCAGGTGCTAGTGGGGGCAACCCCGTGGAGGTTCAAGTCCTCTCCCAGGCACCATATTTTTCTCCATTTATATTCAATGTGCGGTATCTTACGCCCATGATACGTATACTGTTAACACTTTTTACTATTCTCTCACTGACCGGATGCAGTGATAATCCACCACCAAAACTTGCTCCCGAGCTTGAGGGGACACTGGTCAGCTCCGCAGCACCGGTGGCCATGGAAAATCTGCAAGGGCAACAGATCTACCTATATTTCTTCCCCATGGGTTGCGAAGAGTGCTGGGTAACCATTGAGAAGATGGACAAACTCCGAGACCAGCTCAATCTGATTGGTATCGTCATGTACGAAGAGATTGATAATTACTGGTACGATGTTTACGAGCTAAGTCGACGACACTTCATTAATCTGCTGCCACTTTATGCCGACCATGATGAAAATATAGCCTATGACTACAATGTTGAGCAATTTCCAGCATGGATAACCGTCAACAAGAGTGGAGACATTAGCAAATCTGCCTCAACACCCCCATCGGAGGTGTTGGAACATATGGAAAAACTATAGATCAGGAGAATGGGTGGTTAAGGACAATTGTCTCTTCACGATCAGGGCCAGTTGAGATGATATCAATCGGAACGCCACACAACTCCTCCAGACGACTCAGATATGCCTTTGCACTATCTGGAAGGGCATCATAGTCACGCACCCCAAGTGTTGACTCACTCCAGCCAGACATCTCTTCATATACCGGCTCACACGCCTCAAATGCATCAGCCCCAATCGGTGGTGACTTTCTGATCTCGCCATCCATACGATAGCTTGTACAAATCTTCAGTGTCTCAAGTCCATCCAGCACATCCAGCTTGGTAATGCAGAGACCAGTAAAACTGTTAATCTGTACTGCTCTGCGCAGAGCAACTGCATCAAACCAGCCACAACGCCTGGCTCGACCGGTAGTTGCACCAAACTCGTGCCCCTTCTCTGCCATATGCTTGCCGTTATTGTCACAGTAATCCTCTCCATCATAAAGCTCTGTTGGGAATGGACCTGAACCGACTCTGGTTGTGTAGGCCTTGGTAATACCAAGAATATAATCCATATAACGTGGACCAACACCAGTTCCTGCCGATGCTCCACCAGCAGTTACAGTTGACGAAGTTACGTAAGGGTAGGTTCCATGGTCAATATCAAGCAGTGTTCCCTGCGCCCCCTCAAACAGTATCCCCTTGTCTTGCTCCTTAAGGTCAAACAGCTCCTCAGTTACATCTGTAGCCATTGGACGCAACTCATCAGCCATAGCCAGAGAGCTCTCCAAAACCTCATCATAATCCACAGGGTCAGCCTTGAAATAGTTCACCAGAGCATGGTTGTGATACTCCATCACCTCGCGCAGACGCTCTCTAAAGCGCTGTTCATCAAGCAGGTCACCAAGACGAATACCGCGACGAGACACCTTATCCTCGTAGGCTGGGCCAATACCACGGCCAGTAGTGCCGATAGCCTTCTTGCCTCGGGCCACCTCTCGAGCCTGATCCAGCGCAATATGATAAGGAAGAATCAGCGGACATGCTTCACTTATGCGCAGACGTTCTCTTGCTGGAATTCCACTCTCCTCCAGCATGCGGATCTCACTCAACAGTGCATCCGGAGCCAGCACCACACCATTGCCAATAAAACAGGTTACGTTATCGCGCAAAACTCCAGAAGGGATAAGATGAAGTACAGTGGTGTCGCCATCAATCACCAGGGTATGTCCTGCATTGTGACCCCCCTGAAACCGGACCACGGCCGAAGCACGATCTGTCAAAAGGTCGACGACCTTTCCTTTTCCTTCGTCACCCCATTGAGATCCGATAATTACTACATTCTTTGCCATCTTATATTTTCTCTAACTGTTTTATAGATCACATCACTCTATTTGGTTGGCTCTACGGTCCAGCCACCATCATTCAACACCAACTGACGATCACATCCCATATCACCAGCGGTCTCATTCTGTCCGGGTAGCTCGACAATTACCCGCTCACCAGAGCGTCTTAAATTATCTATCTCGACAGAAAGCGCACCATCCTCACTGTGCGGTGCAAAAATTGCTGGGAGAGGATAATTCCGATCACCACCTGATGCAACGAGATTCTTGATGTCTGCACTAAAACCGGTTGCCGGACGAGCTCGCCCAAAAACCGCACCAACATTGTCATAGCGTCCACCCTGAGCAACAGCCTCACCTTTTCCTGGGGCATAGGCTGCAAATACAACTCCAGTGTGATAATCGTAACCACGCAGTTCTGCCAGATCAAAATGCATTTCAACATTCCACTGCTGTCTGGAGGCAGTCTCTGCAATAAGCTCCAGGGTACTGATTGCCTGGTGAGCAGATGGATCAAGCAATGTTTTTGCCTCTTCCAACACCTCAACTCCACCATTAAGATCTTTCAGTGCCAGTAGCTGAGACCTTAGCCCCTCATCCTTCACGCCACCAACAACAGCTTCAACCTCAACAGATGCCTTGCGCTGCAATGCATCAAACAGCATAAACTCATCCTGCGCCGACAAATCTGCCCGCTCAACCAGACTGCGGTAGATTCCAACATGGCCAAGATCCAGCACCAGTGACTCTTGTCCCGCAAGGTCAAGCATCTCCAGCATCAGACGAATCACCTCCAGGTCACTCTCAATTCCTGCATGGCCATAAAGTTCTGCCCCTACCTGAATAGGGCTTCTGGTTGCGCCTGAAATCTCGGGACGAGTATGTAGCACAGACCCCAGATAACAGAGACGGACCGGCCCTTCACGATTCAAGCGGTGGGCATCAATACGTGCAACCTGTGGGGTCATGTCCGCACGAACCCCCATCATTCTGCCGGTCAATTGGTCGGTAAGTTTGAATGTCTGTAGATCAAGATCATTTCCAGTTCCCGTCAACAGAGACTCCAGATACTCGATCAGAGGAGGAATTACAGTCTCATAGCCCCAGCCATGAAAAAGATCAAGTACCTTGCGACGCAGCGACTCAATCTCCACTACCTCAGCTGGTAGCAGCTCTTCAATACCGTCAGGCAATCTCCAATTTTCCAACGACTGCATCAATCTTCCTCTCTATGCGTTCACACCACTCTGACAAGATAAAGCAGCCCTGCGCCAGCCACCATACTAATCAATCCCATCTTTCTCAACTGACCACTCTCCATGCCGGCAAGCCGTCCCATGGTATCCCTCCAGCCATCAGGGTTCAGTGCTGGCAACAACCCCTCAATCACCAGCACAAGGGCCAAAGCGGCCAACAGATCAGACCAGACCATTATTGGCTACTTGGTCACCTTGCCGTTAAAATACTGGAAGAACTCACTATCCGGTTCAAGAACCAGCAGATCACCCTGACTGCTGAAAGTTTTCTCGTACGCCCCTAAACTACGATAGAAGGCGTAGAACTCTGGATCCTTGTTATAGGCAGTGGCATAAATTTCCGTTGCCTTGGCATCTCCCTCACCTCGCATCTTCTCTGCCTTCTGGTTGGCCTCGGCAATAATCACCGTGCGCTGCCGATCAGCCTCTGCACGAATTCGCTCGGCAGCCTCTGAACCTTCGGAACGGAACTCCTTGGCAATTCGATCACGCTCTGCCTCCATGCGTCTGAATACAGAGTTGCTCACCTCCTGTGGCAGGTCAACACGCTTGATTCTGACATCAACCACCTCAATCCCGAAGGCTTTGGCCTGAATCCCAGCACTTGCAGTAATGGCTGCCATGATCTCGTCACGCTCACCACTGATAACCTCCTGAACTGAACGTTTACCAAACTCCCCACGCAGACCATCCTTGACTACCTGGGAGAGGCGCTGGTTTGCAACCCAGAAATCACCGCCAACTGACTTGAAAAAGGTCTCAACATCCACAATGCGCCATTTCACGAATGAGTCAACCTGCACGTTCTTCTTCTCGGCCGTGAGATAACGTTCTGGATCTGCATCCAGGGTCTGAATACGTTTATCAAACTTGCGTATATTATTGACGATAGGGATCTGAAAATGGATGCCCGGCTTGTAATCCGTCTCTGCAATTTCGCCCAGTCTGAATTTGATGACCAACTCACGCTCATCAACTATAAATGCTGACATCGAAAAAGTAATCAGTGCGACAACCACTACTCCTAAAACTATCTTGATTCCATTCATGATTATCGTCCTCTACTACGCTGGTCAGGGCGTGAAGGTGAGCCGCCACTATCACGGGTTGTGCGAACCTTGTTTACCACAGATCCTGCCGGGGATGAGGTTCGTGTCGTAGTGCCACGTTGCACCATCTTGTCCAGTGGCAGATACAGCAGACTATTACCACTATCCACATCGATCATCACCTTGCTGGAGCGAGATAGAACAGTCTCCATTGAGTCTATATAGAGCCTTTTGCGTGTTACCTCAGGAGCCTTCTCATATTCGGCAAGAACCTGATTAAAACGAGAAGCCTCACCATCCGCCCTCACTATGACCTGTTCACGATAGGCCTCTGCCTCAGCCACAATTCGTGCTGATGCACCACGTGCCCTGGGAATAATGTCATTACTGTATGCCTCAGATTCATTGATCAGACGCTGTTTATCCTCACGTGCCTTGACCACATCTGCAAATGATCCCTGTACCTGGTCGGGTGGCTGAGCATCCTGCATATTCACGGTGGTGACATCCAGACCGGTATTATAACGATCGGTAATAATCTGAATCAGATCACGTGCGCGAGAGGCGATATCTGCTCGTCCTTCGGTCAAGACATAATCCATATTGCTCTTGCCGATAACATCACGCACAGCACTCTCTGTGGCCTGGCGCAGGGTCAGGTCAGGATTTAGAACACTGAACAGGTAGTTCTTGGCATCCTTTACCCGGTACTGGACTGCGAACTTGATATCGATAATATTCTCATCCTTGGTCAGCATCAGAGATTCACGTGGAACCGAACCGACTGACTGAGTACCGCCTCGAGAGCGATACCCAATCTCGATATTACGAATCTCCTCGACATTAACCTTCTCAACGCTGGCAATTGGGTATGGTGGAACCCAGTGTGGTCCAGGCATCGTACTGGTGAAATATTTTCCAAAGTAGAGTTCAACCCCACGTTCTGCCGGATCAACAATATAGATACCGGACAGCATCCAGACTGCCACCAATAGACCAACTATGGTTCCTGCCCCTATCATGCCGCCGCCACCACTCTTGCCGGAAGGTGAGGTACTGCCGCCTCCGCCTGAACCCTTGCCTCCAAAAATCTGGGAGATTGATCCCTGCAGCTTCTTTATCACCTCATCGAGGTCGGGTGGTTGCTGGCTATTCTTGCCGCCCCCCCATGGGTCACTGTTCCCTGGCCGTTTACGACCGGAATCATCGTCCCATCCCATCTCTGTTTTTCCTGCTGTTACAGATTGACTCTGTATCACTTTATCTTTCATGTAATGTCCTTATATAACCGCAGGAATTTATTTCCTGCTCTGCTTCCCTGGTAGTGTTTTCTGAATTTACTATTATCGACTATTACTAACTCTCTCAAGAAGCTGTAGATGATCCAGTGTTTTGCGCGGGAGTTCAACCTCCATCTTCCATCCACCGTCATCAAGAAATGATTCCGCAACAACACCACCCTCCTGATGCAGATTTGCGTGCAGTTTTCCTTCATGAGAATCGAGCATAACAGTACCGCAAATCGACTCTCCACAGAAGCGTTCGGTAAGAATATCCAGCAACAGATCAACCCCCTCACCGCTCTTGGCAGATATCCAGACACGAGTCACCTCACCATCTGCATTACGATCAACCCGAGGTCCCAGTGAGTCGGCAAGGTCAATTTTATTGTAGACCTCAATTTGCGGCACCTGGTCTGCCCCTATCTGTGAAAGCACCTCATTAACCTGTCCAATATGGTCTTGAGAGTCCTCATGGACTGCATCAATAACATGAAGCAGCAGATCGGCCTCACAGGTTTCAACCAGAGTAGAACGAAATGCCTTGACCAGATCATGTGGCAGATCCCTGATAAACCCTACCGTATCTGCAAACACCACCTTTATTCCACCAGGAAGCTTGATGCTGCGCAGAGTTGGATCAAGTGTTGCGAACAGCTGATCCGCAACGTATATATTCTCGTCGGTAAGGTAGTTAAAAAGTGTTGATTTGCCGGCATTGGTATAACCGACCAGGGATATAGTGGGAACTGTTGCTCGCTGTCTGGAGCGACGCCCCAGTGAACGGGTGGCATCTACCTTCTCCAGCCGTTTGGTAATCTGTTTGATGCGCTGGGCAATCATGCGACGGTCACTCTCCAGCTGGGTCTCGCCAGGGCCGCGCAGACCAATACCACCCTTCTGCCTCTCCAGATGAGTCCATCCTCTAATCAACCTGGTTGAGAGGTGGCGCAGTTGAGCCAGCTCAACCTGCAACTTGCCCTCATGAGAACGGGCACGCTGAGCGAAAATATCCAGAATAAGTGTTGTACGATCCAGTACACGACACTGAAACAGCTCTTCCAGATTACGCTCTTGGGCTGGAGCCAGTGCATGGTTGAATATAACCATATCCACATCTTCAGCAGCCACAATCCCCTTTATCTCCTCCGCCTTGCCACTGCCGATAAAATATTTGGAATCAATGGAATTTCGCTTTACTACAATTGTATGGATAATCTCAGCACCAGCAGAATCGGCAAGAAGCTCAAACTCCTCGACAATCTCATACGGATTTATTTCATGCAGATCAAGATGAACCAACAGGGCACGATCACCACCCTGATGGCGTTCAAAAAACTGGGCCAAACGTTATAAGGAGATTACTCTTCTTCCTCGTAATCAATGGTTACTGGTCTGGAAGGGACAATTGTAGAAACAGCATGCTTGTAAACCATCTGACTCACGGCACTCTTGAGCAGTATGACAAACTGATCAAAGGAGTCAATATGTCCCTGTAGCTTGATTCCATTAACCAGAAAAATGGATACGGGTATCTTCTCCTTGCGAAGTGCATTAAGGAATGGTTCCTGTAACTGTTTGGCTTTCGTGCTCATTTTCCACACCTTTCTTATTGTTTTTATAATTCGGCTATTCAGTGTACCAAAAATTAGCGGGAATAAAAATCACCTATTGCGGACATTATTGAATATGTACTCAGCCATTCCGTTACCTTCAGGCTCCATCCACTTGATATCTGTTGGCCAGTTACGTAGCCATGTAAGCTGGCGCTTCGCAAGCTGTCTTGTTGCAACCACCGCCCTATAGAGCATCTCCTCCCTATCCATAACCCCATCAAGATACTCCCACACCTGCCTATACCCAACTGAGCGCATGGACGGAGTATCCAGAGAGAGATCTCTACGTCTTTTCAATCTCTCGACCTCTTCGATAAACCCTGACTCCATCATGATGGATAGACGTTGCTCAATTCTCTTGTGCAGAAGTGAACGATCGTCAGGAGATATCGCAACCATCAACAGTGCATCCGGGTTTAACCCCTCCCTTTTTTTCTGTTGCTGCAGTTCACTCATGGGTACTCCGCTTATCCGGTAAACCTCAAGAGCACGGATAATGCGCTGCGGATCATTTCTGTTTATGCGCGCAGCTGCAACTGTATCAATATCAGAAAGCTGTTTATATATCCTCTCTATCCCTTTGTCTTTGATATCTTTTTCTATTTCCAGACGCACCGAGCGATCAGATTCTGGTAGAACAGAGAGGCCAAATTGAAGGGCCCGAAAATAGAGCATGGTGCCGCCCACCAACAGAGGAATATTGCCGTTTGCCCTGATCTCCTCAATCTCTTGCAGGGCATCATCCCTGAAACGGGCTGCCGAATATGGCTCGGCTGGGTCTACGATATCAATCAGACGGTGTGGTGCACGCCTCAATGTCTCGCTGCCCGGCTTGGCAGTACCGATATCCATCCCCCTGTAGACCAGAGCAGAATCAACGCTAATTATCTCAAATGGGTAATTCTCCACCAACTCAACAGCAAGATCCGTTTTACCGGCAGCCGTTGGCCCGGTCAGAAAAACCAGCGGCTCAGCTGAAGAACCTGCACTACTGCCCACGGAGAAAGAGCCCATCCAGCTCATCCAGTGTCAACTGCCCCCAGGTTGGGCGACCATGGTTGCATTGACCACCTCTTTCAGTCTGCTCCATATCCCTCAACAAGGCATCCATCTCCGGTATCGTCAACTGCCTCCCTGCACGCACAGAGCCATGACAGGCTATAGTGGCCAACACCTCGTTTATTCTCTCCTCCACCATCGCACTGCTCTCATGCTCAACCATGTCGGCCAGCAGGTCTCTTGCCAACTGCTTCACATCAACATCTGCCAACAACAGCGGAACCTCTCTGACTGCCATTGATAGCGGACCACTCAACTCAACCTCCAATCCTAGCTTTCTGAATAGCGGCTGCTGCCGCTCTACAATCTCCACCTCCCTCTCACTTATCGAGACAGTTACCGGAACCAACAAACGCTGGGTGCGAATACCGGCATCAGCAATAGCCTGCTTGAGTCGCTCATAGGTAATACGTTCGTGGGCCGCATGCATATCGACAATAATCAAGCCATCACTGTTTTCCGCAAGAATGTAGATGCCATGAATCTGGGCTACAGCATGGCCAAGCGGATATTCACCAGATCTCTCATCCACCGGATAGTCTGGCGCTTGACGTTCCCCAACTACAGAAGAACCGGCTGCCCCAAACTGCAGACCAAGAGAGCTGCTTTTCGGCTGCGCAATCTCGGCCCAACGGTCAGACTGCTCTACCGCAGATCGCTGTTGCAGCTCTCCAGTCTCCCGATCTACCACCTCTCCAACACCATTAGCCCCAGCCGATGCTGGGTGGCCTGGGCGGTCTGCAGCCAGCGCATCCCGCACACTCTTGAAAAGAAAACCGTGAACCTGTCGACTCTCTCTGAACCGTACCTCATGTTTGGTTGGGTGAACATTGACATCCACCATCTCGGGATCCATCTCTAAAAACAGAAGATAGGCCGGATGGCGGCCATGAAACAGGACATCCTGGTAGGCCTGACGAACTGCGTGAACAACCACACGATCCTTGATCATTCTCCCATTCACAAAAAAGAACTGCTGATCAGGCTGACTGCGGGAGGCGGCCGGCTGCGCGACCCACCCCTTGATCGCCATTCCTGAAACCTCACTCTCAAGGTAGAGCGCATGATTAACAAAGTCACCACCCAGGACAGCTTGAATTCTACGTTCCCACTCATCCTGGCCGCCGCCAGATGGATACTCCCGCACCACTCGCCCATTGTGCTTCAGTACCAGCATAATCTCTGGGTGAGCCAGCACCATGCGCCTCACCACATCCTCCATGTGGCGGAACTCCGTCTTCTCGGTACGCATGAATTTCCTGCGCGCCGGGGTATTAAAGAATAGATCCCTCACCTCTACTGTGGTTCCCTCTGGATGTGGGTCGGGTTGCGGGGACTGCAACTCCAGGCCGCCATCAGATGACACTCTCCACCCCTGAGAATCTTCTACAGAATGGGAGATCAGCTGCAGACGAGAAACTGATGCAATGCTCGGTAGTGCCTCTCCCCGAAACCCTAATGTAGTAATTCGTCCAAGATCATCCACACTTCCGATCTTGCTGGTTGCATGGCGATCAAGCGCCAGCGCAAGATCTTCCTGGACAATGCCTCTGCCGTTATCCCTGACTCTGATCAGTCTCTGCCCTCCCTCCTCAACATCAATCCAGATACGAGTTGCCTCCGCATCAATGCTATTCTCCAGCAACTCTTTCAACACTGAAGCGGGGCGCTCAACCACCTCACCAGCTGCTATCTGGTTAGAGAGCTGGGTAGAGAGTTTTTTTATTCTTGCTGTCATCACTACTGAATTCTTATCTTCTGACCAATCCTTAACATATCACTCAACCCGGGATTAAGCTTGCGTATATTACTCAGGGAGATCCCGCTCTTCTTTGAGATCGAACTAAGCGTGTCCCCCCTCTTTACCCGGTACTCTCTCCCCTTTATTGATGCATTTGTCCTGACAGATTTACCGCCCCCAAGTGACGGATATTTTGCGGCAAACTGACGTACCGCCTTCATCATCGCATTAGCCAGCTTCTGCTGATGCGCAGATGTGCGTAACAATCTCTCCTCTCTGGGGTTGGTGATAAAGCCGGTCTCCACCAACATTGACGGAAAATCAGGCGCCTTCAATACAGCAAAGCTGGCTCTGTGCACTCTGTTGCCATGAAGATCACCAATCTTCTTCAGCTCCTGGAGAATAATCCCTGCAAGATCAACACTGATTTTCTGGTTGGCACCTCGCTCCATATCCCTAAGTGCATATGCCAGACCACGTGACTCACGCTTCCTGTCCACCCCACCTATCCGGTCAGACCTGTTCTCACGTCGTGCCATCCACCTCGCCATCTCCGATGATGCACGCTTGTCCGAAAGCACGAAAACCGATGCCCCGTGTGCCGATTTTTTCTTGAAACCATCAGCATGGATCGATATCAACAGATCCGCGCCACTTTTTCTCGCCTTGCGGATACGCCCCCCCAGGCTTACGTAATAGTCTCCCTTGCGAATCATAACCGCACGCATCCCGCTCTCTTTACTGATCAACTTCTCCAGGCGGCGAGCGACACTCAATACGATTCTCTTCTCCTTTGTCCCCTTGTGACCGACCGCACCGGGATCCTCCCCGCCATGGCCGGCATCAATTGCAATCGTCAGCCTCTTTCTACTCCCCGATTTCTGTTGGCGATCCGGTTTGGCAACCCCCACCTTGCTCTCCAGATTATGGAGGTCAAGCACCAGACGGTGACCATAACTCTCATTTGGGGGTAAAACAAACGATCGTGCCTCAACCCCCCTGAGGAGCACAAACTCGACAACAAACTGATTCCCCCCCTGTGCCGACCAGGTCTTAACTGACTTGAGCCTTGGATCCTCCTTCACGACTGCATCCAGAGAGAGCACAGGCTGAGCTCTCTTCAGCTTGAGAATAACCTTTCCCGGATTCCCGCTCTTGGAGAGCTTGTACTCAACCTCACTATCAAGATCCAACACAATCCTGGTATGGTCTGGCGCAGGCCAGAGGCGGATCCCAAAAATTGATGTTATATCACCAGCCTTGGAAGGAAGAGCATGCAGCAGTGGTAGAGCACCTGCAATCTGCAGAAAACCGCGTCTGTCCATTATCTCTCTACCATCCGCTTAAACTGTTCCCTGACCGCATCTAGCAGCTTTTGGTCACCCTCACAAAGAGCTCTTCTGCCATCACCAGACTCCTCCAGTGAGATGGAAAAGTCTGGATCGGGCAGAATATCCACCCCACGATCCGGCCACTCAACAAGCAGAATGGAGTCCTCCAGATAATCCCTTATCCCCATAAACTCCAGCTCCTCAGAATCACAGAGACGATAGAGATCAAAATGGTAGACCCTGGATCCTGCCAACTTGTATGGCTCTACAAGCGTATAGGTTGGACTCTTCACATTCCCCCGGTGTCCCAGCTCCCTGATAAAGCCACGAGAGAAAGTTGTCTTGCCCATTCCCAGATCCCCTTGCAGAAACAGCAATGCAGGCGGCTTGATCAGCGTAGCAAAGGCCGCACCAAACTGCTCCATCTGTTGTTCATCTGCAATTTCAAGAATCATCGCAACGCATTATACTACCTAAATCCTGCAAGTGATCGTGCCTGATATGTGCAATAGATTGATTCGTAGAGCGAATTTTCGACCGCTCGGTATACTTATTGATATACTCAAGGGAGAAAATATCGCTATACGGATCAAGGGATTGTGCAGAGTAGGCGCGAGCACTTGCAGGATTTAGGTACTAAGTAAGCATGAATCCCAATCAACTAAAAAACGAAATTCGACAGTGGGCGACCGAACTCGGTTTTCAGGGATTTGGGGTAACCCATCGTGATCTTCGTACTCATGAACAGGCTCTGCAGCAGTGGACAGCACAAGGGTTCCATGGCGAAATGGAGTACATGGTGCGTCATGGCAGTAAACGTAGCCATCCGGAAGAGCTGATTCCCGGCACCCTCTCCCTGCTCTCCTTTCGCATGAACTACCTGCCACCAGATGCTGCCGACTCATGGGAGATCATAAATCGATGCAGCCTGGGCTTTATCTCCCGCTATGCACTTGGCCGTGACTACCACAAGGTGATGCGTAATCATCTGGCGAAACTGGCGCAAAGAATCGGCGAGGCCATTGGACCATTTGGGCATCGGGTATTCGTTGACAGCGCTCCCGTTCTGGAGAGAGGGATCGCAGAAAACAGTGGTATCGGGTGGATAGGCAAACACACCAACCTCATCCACGAAAAAAGTGGCTCATGGTTTTTTCTTGGAGAGATCTATACCGACCTCGAGCTGGAACCTGACAGCAGCGCCACCAACCACTGCGGTGACTGCAGCAAATGCATCACCATCTGCCCGACTCAGGCCATTATTGCCCCCTACCAGCTGGATGCACGTCGCTGTATCTCCTACCTTACAATCGAGCTCAAGGGTTCAATACCGGTAGAGTTTCGCAAGGCTATCGGGAACAGAATATATGGCTGTGACGACTGTCAACTTATCTGCCCATGGAACCGCTTCGCACTGCCCAGCAGTGAGCCGGACTTCAAGATCCGCCACAGCCTTGATGCACCAGAACTGCTTGAGCTGTTCAGCTGGAGCGAAGAGAGATTTCTCGGCAAGATGGAGGGGTCACCAATCCGCCGTATAGGGCACGAACAGTGGTTGCGCAATATTGCAGTTGCCCTCGGGAATTGCGAGATGCATAAAGGGGGGAATGCAGGGATAACTATGGCGCTAAGAGATAAACTTGAGCACCCATCAGAGATAGTGAGAGAGCATGTTACCTGGGCGCTTGAACAACAGAGCGCTCAGACACCAGAGATAAAATTCTGACGATAAAACTTCATCTCCTCAATCGACTCCTGAATATCAGCCAGTGCCGTGTGTGCTCCACTCTTTGTAAACTGATCCAGCAACTCTGGTCTCCAGCGCTGAGCCAACTCCTTCAACGTGCTGACATCAAGATTACGGTAGTGAAAATACCCCATCAACTCCGGCATCTCTCTTGCCATAAAACGGCGATCCTGGCAGATACTGTTACCGCACATCGGTGACTTCCCCTCAACCGTATATTTGCGTACAAACTCCAGAGTCTTGAGCTCGGCCTCTCTCATCGAGACCCCCTCCCCGCGAATTCTGCGAATCAATCCAGACTCACCATGAGTTCTGGTATTCCACTCGTCCATCCCTGCAATTGTCTCTTCTGTCTGGGTAATGGCAAATACCGGCCCCTCAGCCAGCACCTCCAGATTCTTGTCCGTTACGATAGTGGCGATCTCGATGATAGTGTCACTCTCCGGCAACAGTCCCGTCATCTCCAAATCAACCCAGATTAGATTCTCTTCCATATTCCTTACTCACGCTTTCCTCTTTATAATATCCCGATTGTATCAAACAGACCAAGGAACCAATTTGGAAACCGCACAACTTTTTACCGCCCTGTTTCTGCTCATGGTTGCAGTTCATCTGCTTATTGAGTGGTGGCTCTCAAGCAGACAGATTGCATCAGTACAGAAAAACCGTAGCGCTGTACCATCCCACTTTACAGACACCCTGACCCTTGAAGAGCATCATAAGGCGGCTGACTACACTACAGCCAAACAGAAGCTGGGGCAGATTGAACAGATCTATGGAACCATACTGCTAATTGGGTGGACGGTTGGTGGTGGCCTGGAGTGGCTTGACCAGAGCTGGCACGGATTCGAGATGGAGCTACTCTATCTTGGCATTGGTGTCATTCTCTCATTCTCCATAATCAGCAGCATCCTGGGAATGCCATTCTCCATCTACAACACATTCTACCTGGAGGCTGGCTTCGGCTTTAATCGCACCACGGTATCAACCTACATAACCGACATCATCAAGCAACTGATACTCTCCCTGCTGATTGGTGTCCCCCTGCTGATGCTTATTCTGTGGTTAATGAGTGCGGCAGACCCACTCTGGTGGCTCAAGGTATGGGCTGTCTGGATGGGGTTCACCCTGCTTATGATCTGGGCCTGGCCAACATTTCTTGCCCCCATCTTCAATAAATTCACCCCCCTGGAAAATGAAGAGCTGACAGAGAAGATCGAAAACCTGCTGCAGACAGCTGGTTTTGATTGTGATGGTATCTTTGTAATGGATGGCTCCAAACGCTCCGGACATGGCAATGCCTACTTCACCGGACTCGGCAAAAAGAGAAGGATCGTCTTCTTCGACACCCTGCTGGAGACCCTCAGTCATGCAGAGATTCTGGCTGTACTTGCCCACGAGCTCGGCCACTTCAAAAACGGTCATATCAAAAAACGGCTGATACTGACTGCCGCCCTCTCGCTTGTTGCCCTCGCAATCCTGGGGTGGCTAATTGAACAGACCTGGTTCTACCAGGGGCTGGGGATGAGCACCAAATCGAGCCATGCTGCTCTGATGCTCTTTATGATGGCATCACCTGCATTCTCTTTCTGGATCTCTCCAATAATGGCAGCCTATTCCAGAAAGCATGAGTTTGAGGCTGACGATTTTGCTGCCGAACATGCCGACGCCAGCGCCCTGACCAGCGCACTTGTCGCCCTCTACAGAGAGAATGCAGCAACAGTCACTCCTGATCACCTCTATTCGGCCTACCATGACTCACACCCTCCGGCACCGGTAAGAATCTCGCACCTTGAAAAGAGTGGTTAGAAGGTTAGAATAGCCACATAATTAAATAACTACAAAATGGATGGAAATCTGAAAATGGCAAAAACAACACAACTAATATCGGCCCTTCTATTTACCCTGTTACTTCCAACAGCAGGAGTAGCCGACACAGAAAATGGGCAGGAGCTGCATGATGCCGAATGTCTACGCTGCCATGGCACCGAGCCATACATGAAAGAGGATACAAAACTCAAAACCATATTCGACCTGAAACGTCAGGTCAGCATGTGCATCACCATGACCGGGGCTGGTGCAGACTGGTTCCCCGAGGATCAGGATGATGTTGTCGAATACATGAATAAGGCCTTCTATCACGTCAAGTAGGATGTCCAGCCCCGGGCAGATCATCACCCGCCAGGGGGATCGCCTGATTGTTGCCACCTCACTCAGCAACACCCATCCCAATACTGTCCGCTGTGCCCAGCGCAAAAAACTGCCTCCGCTGGCAATCGGAGACTGGGTAACCTGGGAACCTACAGGAGACAATGAAGGGGTAATCACCACTCTCGAAGAGCGCAAAAGCCTGCTCGCCCGTCCAGACCCCTTCAACCAGCGCAAAAAGCCGATAGCGGCAAATGTCGAGCAGATAGTTATTGTCACTGCGCCTGAGCCAGGCGTTGATCTCCTGCAGATTGACCAGATTATGGTTGCAGCCGAAGCAACCAGCATCGCCTCCATTATCGTGATAAACAAATCTGACCTGCTTACAGCAGAGAGCCGAGACAAGATGGATGAGAAACTACATCACTACAGAAACCTTGATACTCAGATACTCTGGACCAGCACAAAAACCAGTAACGGTATTGAGCCGCTACAACAGCAGCTGACTGACAAAAGCAGCGTTCTGGTAGGGCCTTCAGGGGCCGGCAAGTCATCGATCATCAAACAGCTGCTTCCCGACCATGAGATTGCCATCGGTGCACTCTCGGCAGGTATAAGCAAGGGTAAACACACCACCAGTGTATCCACCCTCTATCAACTAAATGGTGGAGGTAGCCTTATCGACTCCCCCGGAATAAGGGAGTTCGGAATCTGGGATCTAGACGAAGAGACAATCCGCAACGGCTTCAGAGAGTTTGATGAGTACGCAGGCAGATGCCGTTTCAGCAACTGTCGTCATCTGAACGAACCCGGGTGCGCAATTAGCGAGGCAGTCACCGCAGGGGAACTCTCTGCGGGAAGAGTGGAAAACTACCGCCAGCTAATAAGCAAGTAACAGTGGTTCAAGTAATCGCAATCTTGCACAGGCGGCCGTCTGACATCAATATTCCTGGCGTCCTGTCATAGCGTGACCAAGGGTGCCGCTATCAACATACTCAAGTTCGCCACCAAGCGGGACCCCATGTGCAATACGGGTTGAACGGATACCCTTGGCCCGAGCCATCTCGCTTATAAAGTGAGCTGTCGCCTCCCCCTCAACTGTTGTATTGGTTGCCAGAACAACCTCCCTGACATCACCGGAGGCAAGACGCCTGTCCAGAATATCCAGACCCAACTCATCCGGCCCAATCCCGTCCAGTGGAGAGAGATGCCCCATCAATACAAAGTAACGACCACGATAACTGGCGCTCTGCTCCAGAGCCAACACATCCATCGGACTCTCCACGATGCAGATTAATGAGTCGTCACGTCTGCGATCAGAGCATTGAGGACAGATATCCTCCTCGCTCAATGTACGGCAACTTTGGCAGCGTCCTACGCGCTCAACCGCCTCCGAGATGGCGTGTGCAATCCTGCGACCCCCGTCACGATCACGCTCCAGCAGATGGTACGCCATCCGCTGTGCAGACTTTGGGCCGACCCCAGGCAGGCAGCGCAGTGAATCGATCAGTTCATCAATCAGAGACATAAAACAGGATAGATAAAACGGTTTGAATCAGAACGGCAGCTTCATTCCTGCAGGCAGATTCATTCCGGCAGTCATTCCGGACATCATGTCACGGCTGTTATCCTCAACCTTGTGGACAGCATCATTTACCGCAGCAGCCACCAGATCCTCCAACATATCCTTATCATCCCCAACCAGAGAGTCATCAATTACCACGCGACGCACCTCATGGCTACCAGTCATTGTGACCTTTACCAGACCACCGCCAGACTGCCCCTCTACCTCTTTGGATGCCAACTCTTCCTGAGCCTTCTGCATATCTTCCTGCATTTTCTGGGCCTGCTTCATCAGACCACCAAGACCACCTTTCATTCTATACTCCGCACATTTTACAATAAGTTAAATAGACAACATAAACCAAAACATAAACTAATTTGTGACAGGCCTGATTGAATCTTTCACAACCGATCCATTAAATACCGACTGCAGAGACTGAAAATCCTCATCCTGAATGATCACCTCTTCCGCCCTGGAACGGGCAACCTCCTCCCTCTGCTCTGCGCGCAGGGCCGGCGTATCAGCCAGATCACCCTTGCTTACAACAATAGATAAGCTGATATCACTCTTCATATAGGCAGACAGTGCAGCCCCTATCTGCTCCTCTCTCTCCCTATTCAGAAACATCTCGCTTCTCTTCGGGATCTCAATCACAACCTTGTCCCCCACCTGCTCTCTGAACAGACTGTTTCTGACTAACTGACCTGCCGCCCCCTTTACCCCAATCTCCTTTACAACCTGCTCCCATCCATCAGTGGAGAGAGTCGCCGTTGAAGGGGTATCGGCAATTGTAGTTGGAGTTGTAGCTGGTGCAGCCGCTTTGACTGCATCTGAGCCCGTGGTTGCACTCTTGACTGAACTCCCGCCTGAACTCCTGGCCACACTGTTCTGTGATTTTACGTCACCACCCCCCCCGGTTGCCCCTGTTACTGGACGAAACGCCAGCATCCGCAGCAGCACCATCTCCAGGCCGCTACGGGGGTTGGCTGCCATTGGCATATCCTTGCGCCCGGTCAGAGCAATCTGATAAAAGAGCTGTAGATCCTCAGGTGAAATTCTCTGAGCCAACTCCACCCACTCAGCATCAACACCACGGTCCGTGGCCACACTTGGCACCATCTGTATCAGTGCCATCTGGTGCAGCTGTGCAATCAGCTCCACAAGCACAGCAGTAAAATCAACTGCCTGTTCCGCCAGCTCCTCTACCTGCTGCAGCAACACCTCTCCATTACTGTCAGAGAGAGCTCCGACAATCCGCAACAGCTGACGGTGCTCAATGGTGCCCAGCATTGTGGCCACTTCGGCCTCACGCAGAGTGCCACCACCAAAGGCAATTGCCTGGTCAACTAGGCTCAGGGCATCACGCATACTCCCTTCGGCCGCCCTGGCAATTGGTGCCAGCGCAGCACCCTCCATCGCTACACTCTCCTTCTCCATCAAATCCACCAGATAGGTCTCAATCCTCTCCTCGGAGATACGCTTGAGATTAAACTGCAGACAGCGCGAACGGATAGTAACCGGCAGCTTCTGCGGATCAGTCGTCGCCAACAGGAACTTGACGTGTGGTGGCGGCTCCTCCAGCGTCTTCAACAGAGCGTTGAAACTGTGGTTAGAGAACATATGCACCTCATCAATCAGATAGACCTTATAGCGCCCCTTGGTCGGCATATACTGAACGTTATCCAGTAATTCACGAGTCTCGTCCACCTTGGTACGAGATGCCGCATCAACCTCGATCAGATCAACAAAGCGCCCCTCATCAATCTCACGACAGGCATTGCACTCACCACACGGCGTTGAGGTAACCCCATTGGTTTCGCAGTTAAGTGATTTTGCAAAGATCCTGGCAATGGTCGTCTTGCCCACACCACGGGTACCGGTAAAGAGGTAGGCGTGATGCAGCTGGTCACGATCCAGCGCATTGACAAGAGCCTGCAACACATGCTCCTGTCCCACCATCTCGCTAAAGTTGCGGGGACGCCATTTACGCGCAAGTACCTGATAAGACATTTAATATATATTCAAAAATAAAAAGGCGGCCTTCCGCACCAGCCACACCTCGGCACATAAATCCGCTGCTGCCGCTGCTCCCTTCCGGGCCTGACGGGGTTCACAACATATTATTGCGAGGGGACCAATGCGGTCGACCATTAACTGAACCGCATAATCATAACAAATATGGGAAGCCTGGAAACCACTGAATTAGTTGTCTGCTGCCCATCTCAGCTTCTGCTGTCGAGACAACTGCTTCAGCGCAGCCTCCGCCACTGATGCCTCGCTACGTCCGGAAAAGCTCTTCTGTCCCAAAATCCGGACAGGTCTGTTTATTCTGGTGAATTTCGCCCCCTTTCCAGACTGGTGTTGCAGAAAACGGCGCTCCACATCGGTAGAGATGCCCGCATACAGATAGCCATTCTCGCACTCCAGCAGGTAAAGAGACCACTCACTATCCATTTTAGTACTCATATCTATCTGTGGATATTAGTAAAACCTGATTATTGATTTCAAGCAAAAAAGGGCTGTTTTACGACAAATCAAGAAGTTAGAAAAAGGTTGAGCTTTCTTATCAGTTAATTGTATGCATCATAGCAAAACAGTCGGTTACGAACACTTTATAAATTACTTTCTTGATCTGTTTTGTAATCCGATGGATCTTTGAAGAGAAACCGGCTTCTCCACACAATCTGTGGATAAAGTTGTAGATAACCATAATTTTAGAGAGATCTGCCAGACTATTTTCAGAGAGAAGCGAATTGCCTATTTTTTAAGCACGTAAAATAGCGTCTATTTATAACCTCTTTTTTGCACGTTGATAGCCCCCCAAACCCCCATAACTCTACATAACCATCTCCGCCCTTACCACATAACGCAATGGGCCTCCGGAAGAGAGCGCATTAAATGGGTAGCAGGTCACCAGCAAAAGCTGACTGATCCTGTCATCACTAAATATCTGGCCATCTCTGGAATCAACCACATCCAGCGCTACCACTCGATAGAGATCGCCCCTCCCCCTGCTGTTGATCAGGGTTATCTCATCCCCGACATCAACCCGTTCCAGCACCCTGAAATGGGTGTCCCGGTGGGCACTTATCATCATCACCCCACTCTCGCCCGGAGCAGCACTCTGAATATTCCAGCCCGGGGCAAAAGCGAGGGAAGAGCCGCTATCCCCTCGCAACACAATGTAATCCTCATCCTGCCCGGAAAAGAGAAGACGGGCCACCGGCCAGTGGTCGGCCCACGGCCAGGGCTTGAATGGCTTGCCTGATACAACCGTCTGACTCCAGGCAAACTCCAGCAAGCCCTGTGCCACAACCGCCTTGGCCTGAATCCAGAGACCACTCCCAAACAGCGCCCCGCCAACAGCAAGTGAGAGAAGCGCCACAACAGTACGAGCCCGCATCTGCATCCCCACTACGCCACAGATCTTCTGCGCAACAGCAACAGAGAGAGTAGCAACAGCACTGCCCCACCCATCATCTGAAGCTCCGAGCTGGTGGCGGTTTTTGCCAGTCTCAGCGGTGAGAGGCTATGTTTCATCCTCACCTCATGCTGCTCAATCTCGCGCAACTTGTCTGCAGGGGTCATGTCAACTGCCACCAGACTGGTGTACTTGCTAACCAGGTGGTAACGGTGGGCTAGCTGAATAATTGCATTGCGCACATCCGCCTCATCCGCGCCCTCCACCCTCCTGTCCATCCACGACTCAATCATCCCTCTGCCAAACAGCACCCCCAGACCAGACTGCTCAGCACCTCCCGCAAGGGTGACCTCACTGCTCCACTCCATGCCACCCAGAGTTCCGCTCACAACTGCCTTTGTTGGTATCTGTCTCATCTTCATCGAGATCACCACCGGCTCGCCCCGATAGAGATCCGGCACCCTCTCCGGCAGCATCTGCACCACCTCGCCCTCCACCCCCTCCAGCCTTACCTCAATATTGGTCAGTACCGCCTGCTCCATTTTGGTAAACAGAGCGTTCATCTTCTCTGCCACTTCGCCATTATCACCAATATAGGTAAAGGTGCCGCGCCCAAAACTGGCAGACTTGCGCATAAAGTAGCTGTTTGGCGCACTGCCGATACCCACAGTAAAGAGGCGTCTATCCCCAAGGTGATTGTTTATGTAACGGAACAGCTCCTCCTCATTACCCACCGCACCATCGGTAATAAAGACTACCTGAGCGAGATGACCGCTACCGCTCTCACCCTTTGAGCGCTGCCCAAGGGCAAGCCTTAGCGCCTTCATCATCTCGGTGCCGCCATCTGCATCAAGACGGGAGACAAAGAGGTCGGCCACCCTGAGCGCCTCCGGTGTTGCCCTCCACGGGACATCAAAAAGCCTGTCTGCCTCACTATTGAACTCCACAATATTAAAGGTGTCATCCGGGTTAAGCCTGGCCAGTGCCTTCCTCAGCGCATCCTTCGCCTGCTCGATCGACTCACCAGACATTGAGCCCGAGGTATCGATCACATAGGTCAGCTCTCGGGGTGGAGCCTTGACCAGGGCACTATCGAGTGGCGGCATCACCATCAACAGCCCGTGCTGCTCTGTCCCATTACCCTGTTCAGTAAAGAATGCGGCCCGTGGGGCACTGCCAATCCTCGGCCTCCAGTAGAGGACAAAATCATGATCTATGGCATGATCTGCGCTATCCAGGGTAACCCTTCTTTTACCCTCTCCAGCGCTGCCTGACGGGATCTCCTTCACCACCTGGTGGTAGCGACTGACCATCTCGTCCAGAGGAAAACCGGCATTCAGGTTTACCGTCAACGACACTGGAGGGTTATCACTCTTCGAGCGCCCACCGGCATCATTACCATCCACATTGGCAACCGGCATAACCCCCCATCCACTATTCAGTTGCAACAATTCGACCAACTCACCCCTCTTGCTCTCATCCTGCAGATTGTCCGGTGGCAGATAACGGGGAGTGACAGCCATTGGATAACGAACTGAGAACTTCCCATCCACCCAACTCAACAGCTCCTGATACTCAATCTCTATCTCAACCGAGCCATGGGGGGCAATATTGGCGACAGAAGTGGTAAACAGGTCCGCTCTGACCTGCTCTACCAGTGATGCCCTCTTGCCTGCACTCTTGGCTTTTTGGTATATCTTTCTGGCCAGCTGCTTCTCCTGAATTATCCCCTCAATAATCCTCTCACCAACTATCATCCTCATGTGATCAACTGCTGCGGTCTCCGGTAGCGGGAAGGCATACACCCCCTCCACCCAGCCATCACCAGGGTTACTGAATTTCTGTCTCACCCTGGTTCGGGCAACCGGCCCTGCAACATCTATAACCACATCTGTCGAGATGATTGTTGCAACCTCATACTCATTTGGGCGATCCGTCTTCAGCAACAACTCGCCACTCTTTACATCATTCATCCTCACCAGCTCTGCCGCACCCGCGACACCTGACAGAACCATCCACAAAACCGACAACAGAAACACCCTTCTCATAACACCACCCCAAGCAGTCAAATAAAAAGGCCCTCCCCAACCAAGGGAGGGCAACAGGAGGAGTCACCAAGTGGTGACCAACGAAGAGTCCCCATTGAAGCAGACAAAAGTGACGAAACCGTGCGCTAAAAGTGGTGATGTAGTGACCAACTAATGTCGGAAAAATGCGCAACAAATGACAAACCTCTGCGTTATGCAATTAACGACACATAGCGTCGCAACATACCAATAGTATTGAGTCAGGCAAACAGATAGAGGGAGAAGAGAGATGAGCTATCACATAGCAATCGTAGAAGATGACCGGGACATACTGGACAACTATGCAGACGTATTGGCAGACAAGGGATACCGGGTCTCCCCTTTCACCAACGCAGAAGACGCCTGGAATGCATTCAACCAGGAGACCCCGGACCTTGCCATTCTCGACATCCAGCTCAAGAACCAGCCCGATGGCGGCTTTGATCTCCACCGCAAGATAAACACCCTCTTTCCGGAAAAACCGACCCTCTTCATATCCGGTAGAGATAGCGAAATGGACAAGATAACCGGACTAAAACTCGGCGCCTGGGACTTTATGAGCAAACCGGTTGGCCTCGACTACCTTACCGAGAGAGTGCGCTCCTTGATCCAGATTAGCGAAAGCAGAACCAACAACACAGTAGAGGTAATCCCCTACTCACAGATCGGCCTGCGGATAAGTGAAGAGCAGATGACAGTACACTGGTTTGGCAACAGAGTAGATCTCACCCTCACAGAGTTCTACATCCTCAACCTGCTGGCTTCACAACGGGGGCGGGTACGCAGCTACGATGAGCTAAAGGGGATAACCCGTCAACGCTACGTAGAGGCCAACACAGTTACCGGCCACATCAGACGGATCAGAAGAAAATTCCAGAAAATCGACCTCAAATTCAAGGGGATCAAGAATGTCCATGGAGTTGGGTATCGGTGGCAGGGGTAACTCTCCAGCGGAGCACGCTGATACCTAAATACAGTCAGGAATAACGCTCCAGATCACTGCCGATATCAGTATCAATTACCACTAGCCTTACACTCCTGCTGATGCCGCCGGCTATCAGATTACGGATAGCATTGCGCCCACCGCCACCAACACCCATTACCGTAATCCTCGCACCAGAAGGCCTCATCACCATCTTCATCGCCTTGCTGAGCAGATTCTCAGACCTGCACCCGCCATCCACCTGTGAAATATCTGTAAGTAAACTAGCCATACCCTAGACAACCAATAATAGAGAAACGAAGCGACACTGTCTGTCGCCAATAATGCGGTAAAAGTGTCGAAAAAGTGCGAATGTGTAAAAAACAGCATGTTTACGAAAAGTAGACACAAAGTAGACACACGCCCGGAAGGAAAAAGTAGACACAAAAAAAGGAGCCTCAAAAAGACTCCTTTCATTAATAGGTTACAACGCACTTGCAGCCTTGGTATTTGGCGCGCCCGGAAGGATTCGAATCTGCAAAAACGGTATGTAACCAATTGATATTATTGTTGTTTTTAGTGAATCCATCCGAACAAATCCAATCATTCACAACAATATACATCAATAACTTACAAACTGAGTAGACACAAAGTAGACACAACCTAAGCGCGCTGGCTTGCGGCTATTATACCTTAACCTTCAATCAACCACCCTCAGTAACGGGGGTGGTTTTCTTGTAATTACTGTCAACAGTGGTGTACGGTTACCATGCTCCGTAGTAGCTTTATCTAAACTAGCTGTTGGGGCAGGTCTGTTTAGCGTTGTGCAACAATCTGTAATACTTGCTGTTTCATGGCTGGATCAAGCATAATGACTAGAATGAATAACGATGCCGCGTTAAGTGTTCACGCCAAGCAGGTCTTCTATTCTGGAATGATGCTTGGCTTCTTCTATGTGGGTTTGATCACACTGCACCAGGCTTTCATTGCGGCCTTTGTCATCTCTATAGTGCTTCAAACTACTCACACTGAGAGGCGGACTCTGCCGCGATCTAAGGTAGTAAAGCGTGACAATGTTGTAGTTAAGGAGGGGGCGCTGCCTAAGAACTCCGCTGCTCAGCCAATGACTGCAAAGAGTAGGCCTGTACCTAAGTGTCCTCAGCCGTTCAGATTGACTAATGAACAATCAGTGATGTTGGCTGAAATAAAACCAAGAGAGCGTAAGAAGGTCACTAGGATCAATGCGGAGTTCTATCGCCCTGAGATCTCTCTGCAAAGGTTTGCTCCATCCAGCGATACAGCAGTTGTTGGAGTAGGGTGTGCTGGCATCAATACTGTAGATTTTCTGGTTCAGTCAGGTGTCAGAAGTGCTGATACGATTGTGATCGATACTGACCTGCAGACTCTGCACAGGTCTAAGGCTGATTGTGCTCTGTTTATTGGTGACCAGAAGGATCAAGTTGAGTCTTTAGTTCAGCAGTCACTAGATCAGATCCAGTCAGCCTATCAGCAAGCGGATACTCTCATTGTGCTTACCGGTATGGGGGGTAAGACAGGGACTGTTGTTGCTCCGCTATTAGCTAAAACAGCCAAAGAGCGGGGCAAAGTTGTTCACCTGTTTGCTATAGAGCCGTTTGCTATTGAGGGGCAAGCTAAAACAGATCTCTCTACTGGGGTGCTGGATAGCCTGAGAGGTAATCTGGACTCTGTTGAGTCTCTCTCAAATGAGGATCTTCTGAGCTCATTTTCTGGTAATCAAAAGTTGGTTGATGCCTTTGCGGAAGTTAATGAGGTGTTGGCTGAATTAATGAAGCGGGCTGCATAAGCTGAAGTGCCCGTAACCAAATGATCCTACAGGGAGCGGGTGGATAGATAGTTGCCCACCAAGAATAAAGTCGCTACGAAATACTACGTCTTCTTCGGGAAGATCGATCGATATGACGTGCTATTCAGCTCAAATATAAATCACGACATTGATAACCGTCATCAACAACACGATGAGATGGAGGTCTTCCACTACCTTAGAGTCATCAAACTCCAAGGTACGTGCATTGAGTCCGATGAACGAGACGGAGATCGACTTTACATCACCCTCTACGGGGAAGACCGCGGCAGTAACAGCGTTGGCAGCACTCTAGCCGACCACAAAGTCCTAGATAAAGACGGCATCCAGAAGTGGCGGAAGATAAGAGGTGAGAGTTTTCCCGTCTACGACCCACCAGATCATATTGGGCATATTGATAAAGTGCGCGGGGAAAATGCCTGGAACATTTACCTTTGGTTACCTGACTCCCAGTTCGACCGCATAGCAGCCCTACTCTACTCAGGTAGACAGACTTACGCACACCTGAATGAGCTACAAAAAGGTCGTCACAAGTTCCTTCGCTGGATCGAGCTATCCACTGAACATCCCGCCGGGGATGAAGTTGAGTGAACCAGCACCACATCAGCACCCAACAGCTCAGACAATTTCTCCTTGGTTATCTCCATCTTCTCCTGTATGACGCTGGTTTGGGGTGACAAACCGTCTTTCACTGTGGCGGTTATGGTTGTTGTAGCAGACAACACCACACTCTTTACTGATGGCTGTTACAACTAGTTGGCTCTCCCTCAGCGAGAGAGTCGTTGCGCCTCTTCAATTTGGAAATCAGTCATCTCGAGGCTTATGAGATCCCTAATTTTTGTAGCGTCTTTATCACCAGATGCGACGGCAAGATTCAACCACATATAGGCAAACACATAATCCTCGGGGACCCCCTCGCCCTTGGCGTACATCACCCCAAGGTTGAACTGCGCTTTCGCAAACCCCTGTCTAGCCGCCATGCGAAACCAGCGCGCAGCCTCTTGGTCATCCTCAGGAACCCCTCTGCCATTGTCGTACATCACTCCAAGGTTGAACTGCGCACCTGCGTCCCCCTGTTCAGCCAGTGGGCGCCACTCTGCCAGTGCGGTTTCGGAGTCACCTTGTTTAGCCGCTTGTAACCCCTCCTGAAAACCGGATACAGCAGCAAAACTACTCATCAGTAGCCAGAATCCAGTCGCCCCTCTACAGTAAACTGATCTCATTTTCCCTCTCCCCGCTTCCCAAACGCCACCATCTATTCATCTTCCATCACCCCCCAACAGCTTTCACGTTCTCCGCCAACAGGCGCAACACAAAATGGTACGCAATCATCCCTATCAATAAA
>JACNFK010000029.1 GCA_014384675.1 Candidatus Thiopontia autotrophica
CCAACTACGGCTGCGCCCTCCATCTGGCAGAGGGTATGGAGATAGAGAGAACCCCAATTGAGGTTATCCACCCGGTAACACTACTTGCCCGCCAGCTGTAATGGGGTCAGAGGATGGACGGAGAGGCCAACTGACGGTAGAATTGCAGAATCATTTTGTACGCAGGGAGGCGTGCGGTAGCTACTCCTCCTCCGACCAAACCCAGGAGTAGATAAATATGTCAGCAAAACATCCAGTTGTTGCGATCACCGGTTCCTCCGGTGCCGGTACCACCACAGTAAAACGTGCCTTTGAGCACATTTTCACCAGAGAGAATCTAAATGCTATGGTGGTTGAGGGTGATAGCTACCACCGCTATGATCGCGCTGCAATGAAGGAGAAGGTTGCTGAAGAGGAGACGAAGGGCAACAAATCATTCAGCCACTTTGGACCGGACGCCAACCACTTTGATCTGCTTGCGGACAATTTCAGGGCCTATGGCGAGAGTGGTGAGTGTGATCGCCGCTACTATCTTCATAGTGATGAGGAGGCTGCCGAGCACAACGGTCGCCTTGGCACGGAGCTTACTCCTGGCCAATTCACCCCCTGGGAGAAGGTTGGTGCAGGTACAGATCTTCTCTTCTATGAGGGTCTGCATGGTCTGGTCAAGAGTGATGATGTGGATGTTGCCAGCCAGGTAGATCTCGGTATCGGTGTGGTCCCTATTGTGAACCTGGAGTGGATTCAGAAGATCCACCGTGACAATGCAGAGCGTGGGTACTCTGAAGAGGTGATTGTAGACACCATCCTGCGCCGCATGCCTGACTATGTGAACCACATCACCCCTCAGTTCTCCGAGACTGATATCAATTTTCAGCGTGTATCTACTGTAGATACCTCAAACCCGTTTATTGCACGTGATATCCCGACACCGGATGAGAGCTTTATCGTTATCCGCTTCAAGGACCCTGCAAAGCACAATATCGATTTCTCTTACCTGCTGGATATGCTTCAGGACTCATTTATGTCCCGCCGTAATACTATTGTGATCCCCGGGGTGAAGATGGGCTTTGCGATGGAGATTATCCTGGCTCCAATTATCCACAACATGATGGGGCTACGCGGGTAGCAGGGTGAAACCTACTGGATAAGGGTGCCGATCCCCTGATCGGAGAATATCTCCAGCATTACCGCATGCTCAACCCGCCCATCAATTATATGTGAGCTGGTAACCCCAGCCTCAACTGCCTCCAGGGCAGTGCGAATCTTTGGCAGCATGCCACCATGGATAGTGCCATTGGCAATCAGTGACTCAACCTGGCTACTGTCAAGACCTGTCAGCAGAGCACCGTCCCGGTCAAGCAGTCCGTTGGTGTTGGTTAGCAGTATCAATTTTTCGGCGCCCAGCGCCTCAGCCACCTTGCCGGCAACGAGGTCGGCATTGATGTTGTAGGAGGCACCATCCTCACCCACCCCAATAGGGGCAATTACCGGAATGAACTCGCCACTATCGAGCATCTCGACCACTGTGGTGTTGATTTCTGCGACCTCTCCCACATGGCCAAGGTCAATAATCTCGGGCAGATCCGGCTCCCTACTATCTCTGGTCATCTCCAGCTTCTTTGCCTTGATCAACTGACCATCCTTTCCGGTCAGACCCACAGCATTACCGCCATGGCTATGGATAAGGTTAACAATCTCCTTGTTTACCAGACCACCGAGAACCATCTCCACCACATCCATGGTCTCACGATCGGTAACCCGCATCCCCTCGATGAATTTGCTCTCTTTGCCAATCTGCTCCAACAGACGACCTATCTGTGGTCCTCCGCCGTGCACAACCACGGGGTTGATGCCTACAAGCTTGAGCAGCACCACATCA
Source organism: Candidatus Thiopontia autotrophica (assembly GCA_014384675.1). Taxonomy (NCBI): domain Bacteria; kingdom Pseudomonadati; phylum Pseudomonadota; class Gammaproteobacteria; genus Candidatus Thiopontia; species Candidatus Thiopontia autotrophica. The sequence goes on from JACNFK010000029.1 coordinate 1,862, forward strand.
CGAGCAAAGCCCTCTTTGAGGTGCTGCTCTGTCATCGCATTGCCGCCATATTTGATTACCACGGTCTTTCCACTAAAACGCTGTATATAGGGGAGCGCCTCGGATAGAACCCGGGCAAAATCATGGCTGGTCTGTTGATCTAGTGACATAGCAGTTTTATGTTACCACTGTTGGTTAAGGAAGCTCTGATCAGGTCACCTCATGACCCAACCGGATCTCCCTCACAAGTTATCCTGTGGGGGAAGGATTGTGTTTCAGTATATCACCGAATTGGTAAAGCGAGAACAGAGGCATGAATCCTTGTGAATCCAAATCCCTGCACGACCATCATGCCCCCTGGTGAGAAATGCTGGCTAAAATGGGAGCTCAAGGTCTGGCTGTACTTTCAGCAGCTCCTTGCGGAATGCATCCTGCACCTGTCTGATATCATCCTCACTATCTGCCTCAAAGCGGAGCACCAGAACCGGGGTTGTATTTGATGGCCGCACCAGACCCCAGCCATTTGGATAATCTGCACGCACCCCATCAATACTGTTTACCTCTGCGCCATCAAATGTTGCCTGCTGTTTCAGCTGCTCCATAAACGCATAGTGTTCACCCTCGGCAAACTGAATATTAAGCTCCGGGGTATTTACCGTATCCGGCAGATCTCCAAATATATCCTCTGTTGAGCGCTCTGTTGCCGACACTATCTCAAGCAGTCTTGCTGCGGTGTAGAGGGCATCATCAAAGCCATACCAACGCTCCTTGAAAAAGATATGTCCACTCATCTCGCCAGCAAGAAGCGCGCCACTCTCTTTTAGTTTTTTCTTGATAAAAGAGTGTCCAGTCTTCCACATGGTAGGAACACCACCAGCCTGACTGATGATCTCTGGCAGATTGCGGGTACACTTCACATCATAGATCACCTCACCACCAGGATTCCGCGCCAGAATATCCTGGGCGTAGAGCATCATTTGGCGATCCGGGAAGATCAGATTTCCTGCAGAGTCGATTACCCCCAACCTGTCGCCATCCCCATCAAAGGCAAGACCGAGATCCGCACCGCTCTGCAGAACCTGCTCTCTCAGTTCGGCAACATTTTCCGGCTTGCTGGGGTCAGGATGGTGGTTGGGGAAGGTGCCATCTACCTCACAGTAGAGTTCTGTCACCTCACAGCCAAGCTCACGAAGCAATTTTGGTGCAACCCCACCGGCAACTCCATTGCCACAGTCAACAACCAGTTTAAGTGGGCGGCCAATCTTGATGTCACTAATTACACGCTGGATGTAGTCACTCTGGATATCCATCTGGTGCAGAGAACCGCTACCAGTCAGCAGATCACCATCAACAATACGGTGACGTATATTCTGAATGGCATCGGCAGAGAGGGTCTCACCAGCTGCAACGATCTTTAGTCCATTGTAGTCGGGCGGATTGTGGCTTCCGGTAACTGCCACGCAGGATGATGCCCTGAGGTGAACTGCACCAAAGTAGATCATCGGTGTTGGAGCCTGACCTATATCGATCACCTCCATCCCTGAGTGTTGTAGTCCTCGCATTAGTGCAGACTGCAGAGACGGGCCAGAGAGGCGCCCATCACGGCCCACCACAATGGTTTTTGCTCCACGGAGCTGGCTCTCACTCCCTACTGCCTGGCCGATCTTCTCAACCACATCTTCAGTCAGGGTCTCATCAACAATCCCTCTGATGTCATAGGCACGAAAAATTGACTCCGGAATATTAACCATTCTGTCAGCTCTTGCCGGTATGGCCAAAACCACCGGCACCACGCTCTGAGGTGTCAAATTCTTCAACCACCTCAAACTCTGCCTGGATTACCGGCACAAATACCATCTGGGCAATACGCTCGCCCGGCTCAATGGTGAAGGTGGTATCACCACGATTCCAGCAGGAGACAAATACCTGACCCTGATAGTCCGAGTCAATCAGCCCCACCAGATTACCGAGCACCACCCCATGTTTGTGGCCCAGACCTGAACGAGGCAACAGAGTAGCAGCCATCTCTCGATCATCCATATGGATTGCGATACCGCTTGGGATCAGCTCGGTCTGCCCAGGCTTCAGCTCAAGCGGTGCATCAATACAGGCCCGCAGATCCATTCCTGCCGAACCATCTGTAGCGTAGTGCGGCAGAGGATATTCTCCACCAATACGGCTGTCCAAAATCTTCAACTCAACTTTTTTCATCTTATCTTCCGTGACTGTTTGTTATCTTGTATTACCCACATCCGCAATCAGCTGGAGCAGTTGCCTCGCCAGCTGGCTCTTGTTGGTGCGCTCCAGCTCGGCCCTCCCGCCTTCCCACAACAGGGTGAGTGCATTTTCATCAGTATCAAACCCCGTATCCCTGTTACCAACCAGATTTGCTGCAACCATATCAACCCCCTTGGATATGCGTTTCTGCTCGCCATTTGTGGTCAGGTTTTCTGTCTCTGCCGCAAACCCGACGGTAAATGGGGGCTCTTCTCGTGATGCAACCTCGGCGAGAATATCACGATTTTTTATCAATCTTAGCTCTATCTCGTCTGCACTCTTTTTGATCTTCTCTGTTGCCATATCTACAGGCCTATAGTCAGCAACAGCGGCCGTTGCAATAAATATTGTTGCCCCCTCAACCTCCCGGGCAACAGCCTGAGCCATCTCTTCGGCACTCTCCACATCAACCCTGCGGACACTGCGTGGAGTCTCCAGCGAAACCGGTCCCGCCACCATGGTTACTGCAGCACCCGCATCTACCGCCGCCCGGGCAATGGCAAACCCCATCTTTCCAGAGCTGCGATTGGTGAGAAAACGGACAGGATCCAGCGGCTCTCTGGTTGGCCCTGCAGTTATCAGCACCCGCTCTCCCTGTAGAATGCCTGTCTCGAACTGTTCCGCAATAGTATTGGCCAATATCTCTGGCTCTACCATTCGTCCTGGACCCACATCACCACAGGCCTGCTCCCCACTATCTGGTCCAACAATCTTCACACCATGAGCACTAAGAACCTTGATATTCTGTTGCGTAGCAGGATCAAGCCACATCTGTTCATTCATTGACGGCGCAATCAGCTGTGGGGATTTGGTCGCAAGAGAGATGGCAGTCATCAGGTCATCAGCCCTTCCTGTTGCATGACGGGCAATAAAATCTGCAGTTGCCGGGGCGATCGTGACAAGGTCAGCCCAACGGGCCAGCTCTATGTGCCCCATCCCGGCCTCTGCACCGGGGTCCAACAGATCTCTGTGTACCGGATTCCCTGAGAGCGCCTGAAAGGTAAGCGCCCCAACAAACTTCTCTGCAGCCCTGGTCATTACAACCCTTACCTCTGCACCTGATTTCACAAGGATACGAACCAGCTCCGCACTTTTATATGCGGCAATACCACCGGTCACCCCCAAGAGGATTCTGCGGTTTTGCAGGTTCAGAAGAGTTGGTCTGTTTTTCATGATAGAAAATTATACGCTAATGGCAATGTATCTATTCAACTCACCTCTGAAATTCGCCATATCTTTGTTAGAAAATAGCCATTTATCCGTATACACTCATACTTTCTGTCTCGATATGACGGATCTCAGAGGCAATCTCGACAGATACAACCTGGTACTGAATACATGACAATCAAGGATTGGCCTGAAGGTGAACGACCAAGAGAAAAACTGCTGGAGCGGGGCGCAGAGTCTCTCTCCGATGCTGAGCTTTTGGCTATTTTTCTACGCACAGGGGTAAAGGGCAAATCAGCGGTTGATCTTGCCCGTGATCTACTCGACCACTTCGGAGGGCTTCGACAACTGCTGGAGGCCAACCGGGATCAGTTCTGTGCCGCCAAGGGTTTGGGTGATGCAAAGTATGTTCAGCTCCAGGCCACTATGGAGATATCATCCCGACACCTGAAGGCACAACTAGTCAAAGAGGATGTGATAACAAACCCACAATTGACCAGACGCTATCTCAGCAGTCGCCTGCGAGGCTATCCTCATGAGGCATTTGGAGTGCTGTTTCTGGATAACAGACATCAGATCATCACCTTCGAGATCCTCTTTACCGGCACTATTGATGGTGCCTCTGTGCACCCAAGAGAGGTCGTGCGCAGTGCCATGAACCACAATGCAGCAGCTCTGATTTGTGCCCATAACCACCCATCCGGAGCTGCCGAGCCAAGCCGGGCTGACCGTGATATTACCGAGAGATTACGGGATGCACTTGGGCTGATTGATGTCCGTCTGCTTGACCATGTCATTGTAGGGGATGGTGAATCAACCACGTCGCTGGCTGAACTTGGCTGGATCTGATGCGAGGTTTTACCTTGCCGGAACTGCTGATCACACTGGCACTTTTGGCAATTGTCCTTAGCCAACTGACACCTGACCTATCAACCATTCTGCAACAAAACCGGGCCTATTCTGTTGCCACAGAGTTTAGTCGAGAGCTGCAACTAACTCGTAATGAGGCGATCAAACGCAACCGCAAGGTGACGCTCTGCAAGAGTAGCAGTGGTGACGACTGTAACAGCTCAGACCAGTGGGAGTCGGGGTGGATCATGTTTGAGAATTCTGATGGAGATGGCAAAGTTGATGCTGTTGATATTGTATTGCGAACTCATGGCACTCTACCTGTTGGTATTACCCTGCGTGGCATAGGAAACTTCAAAAACAGAGTCACCTATAAACCGACCGGAGATTCCACCAGCTTCAGCCGGCTGGTGATATGCAGCGACAACCAGCTGGAGGGGGCGCAGGTCATCTACATCAACAGTACCGGGCGTATTCGCATTGCAGACGATGGTGATGGTGACGGCATTCCGGAGGATAGTAGTGGGAACAACATCAGTAGCTGCGGATAGGGGAGGATTCACTCTTATCGAGATGGTGATTGCATTGGCAATTATCGCCATACTTATGGCTGTCTCTCTGCCTAGTTACGAGGAGCAGATGGTTCAGGGCAGACGCAGTGACGGCACTACCGCATTGACCATCTTCTCCCAGCGGATGGAACGGTATTTTCTGGAGAATGGCAGCTACAGTGGGGCAACCACCTCCATCTACAAGAGTACGTCAGACAACGAATATTACCTATTATCAGTAACCACTACAGGAGAGAGTTACCAACTACTGGCAACAGCAACCGGAATCCAGGCTGGTGATGCGGTTTGCGGCAATCTTACTCTCAACGAGAAGGGTGAACGCGGGATTACCGGGTCTGGTAGTGCGATTGATTGCTGGCATTAACCCGCATTTCTCACCAGGGGGCGCGATGATCGCTCTGTCCATCCAGCCGGTTGCGACCAAGAGGGTCCACAATCGAGCGACAGATGGATCTGCCTGAGCGATCTGCATGGTCAGAATAACCATCAGGTTTTAACCAACCGTAATTATCTTAACTCAGCCGGAAGCGGAAAGAATACATCCTCATCTTCCATATTTGACTCCCCACCCCACTCTGCTCCCAGCTGCTTCAGGCGCTCAATTACACCTTCTACCAGAACCTCGGGAGCAGATGCCCCCGCGGAGACACCGACACAGTCAACGTGATCAAACCACTCTGACTGAATCTCGTCTGCTCGATCAATCAGATATGAGGTTGTACCTGATGATTCTGCAATCTCTCGCAGACGGTTGGAGTTGGAGCTGTTGGCGGATCCCACAACCAGCACAACCTCACATCTGGATGAGAGCTCCTTGATTGCATTTTGACGGTTCTGGGTTGCATAGCAGATATCGTCACTCTTGGGACCCTGCAGTAACGGGAAGCGCGCTCTCAGAGCATCAATTATCTCTGCTGCATCGTCCATCGAGAGGGTGGTCTGAGTCGCATAGGAGAGAGTATCCGGGTTATCGATATGCAATTTTCCTACCGTCCTGACACTGTCTACAAGATGAATCTTGTCCTGCCTGTTTTCCGGGTATCGTCCCATAGTACCCTCCACCTCCGGGTGGCCGGCATGGCCGATCAACACAACCTCTCTCCTCTCCCTGGCATTACGAGTAATCTGTAGATGAACTTTGGTAACCAGGGGACAGGTTGCGTCAAAGACCTTTAGCCCGCGCTCTTCTGCCTCTCTCTCTACAGCAGTGGATACTCCGTGTGCACTAAAAATCAGACGTCCGCCAGTGGGGACCTCACTAATCTCCTGGATAAAGACCGCCCCTTTGGAGTGGAGCTGATCTACCACATAACGGTTATGTACCACCTCATGGCGTACATATATGGGGGCACCAAAACGTTGTAATGCCTGCTCCACAATGGCAATTGCGCGCTCTACCCCTGCACAAAATCCACGTGGTCGAGCCAGCTCAATTCTCATCAATCTCTCCACTGCGCTCTCTGATGGATATAACCTCAATCTCAAATCGTAGATCTCTGCCTGCCAGAGGGTGATTGAAATCAACCAGAACACCGTCACTACTCTCTTTAACCACAGTTGCAGGAAGCTGCTCACCTGATGGAGACTCAAAGGAGAAGACCATTCCCGGGGCAAGCTCCAGGGAGCTATCGAATTCCGTTCTGGAGATAGTATGAAGCAGTTCATGATCCGGAGCCCCAAAAGCATCCTCTGCACCAACCAGGAAGCTCTCTCTGGCCCCAGCCACCAGCCCCAACAGAAGGTGCTCCAGCCCTGTAATCAGTGAACCATCTCCTGTCACAAAAATAAATGGATCCTCCCTGGATGCACTATCAACCTCCGTGCCATCTGCCATTGAGAGGGTATAGGCTAGCGCAACCTCTGTGCCAGAACTTATAACTGCTCTGTTTTTTTCTTGATCTTCCATCTGCATAGTATACTGCACTGATGGCACGCTATTACTGGAGAGGGGTCAGGGAATCCGGTGGGGCTGTTCGAGGGCAGCTGAGGGCAGGCAGTCGTTCCCACGCAATAGAGAAACTTGGTGCCATGGGTATCACCCATAAACTGCTATTGCCGCTCCCAAATCTACAACCTTCCCTCTCATCAACCCAGATCACCTTGCTGATTCGCCAGTTGTCCACTCTTCTATCTTCAGGACTAACTCTGGCACGCTCACTGGAGGGGATTATTCAAGGCCTTGCTGATGGCCCACTACGAACCTTGAGTGAGGATATTCTGCTAGAGCTACAACAGGGGTCTCCATTCTCCAGGATCCTTGCACAACGCCCGGAACATTTTGATCCCTTCCTTATTCATCTCATAACGTCTGGTGAGGCTACTGGCCAACTCTCCACACTGCTTGCCAGAGCAGCAGAGTATAGAGAGCGAACAAGAGCTCTGAGACGGCAGTTATGGAAGGCTCTCTCATATCCTCTTGGCGTATTTATCTTTACTTTGGCAATCTCACTTTTTCTTCTGTTGCAGATAGTTCCCCAGTTTGAGATTCTATTCAATAACCTTGGTGGTGCCCTGCCCCCTCTCACCAGGCACATTCTTGATGCTGCCCATTTTCTGGATCACAACCTTGGTGAGATTATAGTGGCCCTGCTTTTACTGGTTACCTTCATCACCATGCTCTACAGCAGGGTTCCCCGTTTCAAATTTAAAATGGATCAATTACTGCTCTCCATTCCACTACTTGGAACCACTATAAGAGAGGTTATGGTGGCCCGATTGAGCCGAACGTTGGCAACCCTGCAGGAGGCTGCGATCCCCACCCATATCGGCCTCGATACATCGACAAGAATGACCCACAATCTTCCTCTGCGCAGAGCAATCCAGAACGCCCACAGCCTGGTACTGCAGGGGGTAACCCTCTCTAATGCTCTTGCTGAACAGGGGCTGTTTCCTCCTGTCGCCATCCAGATGATTCGGGCTGGAGAGGATAGTGGAGAGCTGTCACAGATGTTGAACCGGCTTGCGCTCTATTATGAGGATGAGGTTGAACACAGAGTTGAACAGCTAACAACTATCCTTGAGCCGCTGTTGATTCTGCTAATTGGTGGTATGGTTGGTGTCCTGGCAATCGCACTCTATCAACCTATTTTCCAGATTGGACACCATTTTTAGCATGAACATACTACTGGAGCCAGTGTCATTCATGGTTGTGGCCATAATATCAGGGGCCATTGCAGGGAGTTTTCTATCAATGGTGGTACATCGACTTCCTCTGATCATGAGGCAGCAGTGGAAAAGAGAGTGCCGGGAATTTCTTGAGCTAGAGGGTAAAGAGGCGAGTGGTGCCAGCGAAATCTCACTTTCAGCTCCGCGCTCACACTGCCCCCTCTGCAACCATCAACTTCGTCTTGTAGACAATATTCCGGTTATCGGGTTTCTGCTCAACCGTGGCCACTGCAACCATTGCAACCACCCCATTGGCTGGAGATACCTGACGCTTGAGCTGCTCGGTATCACAGTTGCGATAACTGCCACCCTCCACTTTGGCCCATCCAGCAGTGCCGTTGCCAGCATGTGGTTTGGATGGATTCTGCTGGCTCTGCTCTTTATTGATCTGGAGCACCGACTGCTGCCAGATCAGCTAACTTATATTCTGCTCTGGAGTGGACTCATAATCAACCAGTGGGGGCTATTCACCACCCCGTCCGGAGCGCTATTCGGGGCTGCGGCAGGGTATCTTGTGTTGTGGTCCATATTCCATCTATACAAGATGGTTACCGGGCGCGAAGGCATGGGAGGAGGAGATCTGAAATTACTGGCCGCTCTTGGGGCGTGGTGTGGCTGGACACTACTGCCACAAATCCTGTTGGTTGCTTCACTGTGTGGACTGCTGGTAACTGTTCCATGGATTCTATTGAAAAAGGAGAGCTCTTATCCCCTGCTACTCACGGCAATTCCATTTGGTCCATTTCTGGCGGTTGCTGGATGGATTGCCCTCCTCTGGCCGACTCTGCTGGATATAATGTTATGGGGCCGGTAGACCAGATGACACCAATAATCGGGCTCACTGGGGGGATAGGAAGCGGAAAAAGTACAGTCGCCAACCTTTTCAAGAAGCTTGGTGCATCTATTCTGGATGCAGATGTGGCTGCACGCAGAGTAGTTGAGCCGGGAAGCAGTGGACTGAGAGATCTGACCGAGGCACTGGGAGAGGATATTGTAAAAGATGACGGGGAGCTTGACCGGACAAGGTTGCGACAACAGATATTTTCCAACCCTGCACAGAGAGAAGTTGTTGAAGAGATTCTGCACCCCAGGATTTTCGACATGTTGCAAAAAGAGATTGCAGAGACTACAGCCCCCTATATTATTCTTGTGGTGCCTCTGTTGCTTGAGAGTGACAGAGAGTACCCCGTAGGGCGAATTCTGGTTGTGGATCTACCAGAATCAGAACAGATTAGACGGGTGATGGCGCGCGACCATATGACTCAACCGGAGGTGGAGAAGATTATTGCTGCACAGGCCTCGCGAGAGGAGCGTCTGAATCGCGCTGATGATGTAATATCAAACATTGACGCCGCCTCGGTTCCGGAACAGGTAGAGCGGCTTCACGAGAGTTATCTTCAACTTCCCAAATCCCCGGATAGAAACGTAGGATAATGTGCAACAGATTGACCCATAGAGCAAATTTGATTCCGCGCGGTGTACTTATTGATACACCCAAGGAAGCAAATATTGCTATATGGGTCAAGATGTTGTGCAGTATTCATGTTTCTATCCGGGAATTTTGGAACTTGCAGAACAGTAGAATCTCGCCGAAAATAGGCATCTTGAGTAACAGTCAACCACTACAGGTCTAACCCTTTGTCAGACACCATCATCTATGAGCAACCACTAAACGAGCGCATCCGTACGTTGTTGCGTCTGGAATCTCTATTTGTAAACATCCAGGATACTTTAAACGAGCCGTCACCAGCAGGTAGCCATGCAACTCTGGAGCGACTTGAAGAGATTCTGACACTAACTGATCGCTCGGAGCTGAAAAAGGATCTAATGAAAGAGCTAGAGCGCAACTATATGACTCTTGCCGCACTCAAAGAGCGTTCCGGGGTAAACCACCAACAACTTGATGACTTCCTGAACAAACTCAAACAGTTGGGTCAGGAGCTGGACGCAGAGCGAGGAAAGCCTGGACAGGAGGTGCGTAACTCTGAGTTTCTGAAAGGGTTTAGACAACGTCTGGGAACCCCGGGCGGGCTCTCCGACATTGATTTTCCACATTATCACTTCTGGCTAAATCTCCCTGTAGAGCAGAGGGTTGCCTCACTGACCGAGTGGATCTCATGTTTTGATACTATTCGTGATGCTGTCAGCTTGGTGCTGGATATGATCCGCAGAAGTGCCACTCCATCAACTGTGATTGCTACAAATGGGTTTTATCAACACAGCCTGGACAAGGATACTCCGTATCAACTGATTCGTATCACTCTACCAGTAGATTCTCCATACTATGTCGAAATTAGTGGTGGAAGACACCGTTTCTCTGCACGAATGATGATTCCAAATCTGAACGAGAGACCTGCGCAGGCAACAGAGGATGTCTCCTTCCTCTTAACTACCTGTATCCTCTGATCAGCCCCAAAATGCTGTAATTGCAGCCACCCCTTGTCCTCCCATCTGCACAGAGAGTCTGATATGACTCTGACCTACACCACCAAGCGCATAAACAGGGAAAGATGCCATTTTTACCAGTTGTGCAAACCTCTCCCACCCAAGTGGTTCCCGACCGGGGTGGGTCTGGGTTGGCAACACCGCAGAGAGCACTGCAAAATCGACTCCAACCACAGCTGCCTGCTGTAACTCCTCTTCATTGTGACATGAGGCAGAGATTAAAAGATCATCGGCAAGTGGTCTTGTTGAGAGCTCTTTGAGACGGTGACCGTTAAGATGTATTCCATCGGCACCAGTCATCTCCACCCATGCCGGATCCCCATTAAGCAGGACTTTTGTGCCGTGTGCGTGAGAGTGCTTCACCACTCTGGATGCCATCTCAAGATAATCATCCATCTCAAGATCTGGTGCCCTGAACTGTATCAACCTGATGCCACTCTGTAGAGCAGATTCAAGTTTCTCCATGAAGTGGGTACGGTTGTCCGATTTCCCAGTGATCAAATAACGATCTGGTAGAGTCCAGTGCTGCATATCAGGTACGATACTCTGCATTGATTGTAACGTAGTCATGAGAAAGATCTGTTGTCCAGACAGTCTCTTCTGCAATGCCGCGTCCAAGATCAACATGAATGGTGATCTCTGCACGATCCATGACCTCTTGACCATGCTCTTCCCTGTATCCTGCAGCTCTGCCACCATGTTCAACAATACATACATCATCCAGCCACAAGGAGACTGCCTCAATTTCCAGATTGTCTATACCTGCACGTCCAACGGCAGCAAGAATTCTCCCCCAGTTTGGGTCAGAGGCAAATAGTGCCGTCTTTACCAAAGGAGAGTGGGCAACGGTAAATGCAACATCAAGAGCCTCCATAGAGTGCTTTGCTCCACCCACCTTTACCGTTACAAACTTGCTGGCCCCCTCGCCATCACGCACCATCTTCTGCGCCAACTCCACGGCCACTGCTTCCAGTGCCTGAAGTAGTTGCTGAGCCTGCTCACTATCCCCCTGACTCAGCTCTGGTAAAGTACTTTTCCCTGTTGCCACAACCACAAAGGAGTCATTGGTCGAGGTATCACCATCAACGGTAATCCGATTAAATGAGCGTTTAGTAGTATGCTCTACCATGCTTTGCAGAAGCTCATGCGACACCGCTGCATCAGTTGCAATGTATGCCAGCATGGTTGCCATATCCGGATGGATCATTCCTGACCCCTTGGCAATCCCGGTAATTGTTACCAGATTTCCATCAATCTCCAGTTGACGGCTTGCCCCTTTGGCAACGGTATCTGTTGTCATGATGCCATATGCTGCATCATCCCATCCCGACTCAGAGAGAGAGGCGACTGCATCGGGCAGCCCACGAACAATGGCAGAGACCGGTAGTGGCTCCCCTATAACTCCTGTAGAGAATGGAAGAATATCCTCTCGCTTCAGTGATACGAGTTCTGCCATTGCATCACAAACCGCCTCTGCATCGGCTCTACCCTGTGCCCCTGTTCCGGCATTGGCATTTCCGGTATTTGTTACCAGATAACGGGGACTCCCTTTCTTGAGGTGCTTCCTGCAGAGTATTACCGGCGCCGCACAAAATGCATTTTGGGTAAATGTGGCGGCGATAGCTGACTCTTCAGCACACTCCATCACCACCAGATCACGCCTTCCATCTACCCTGATGCCTGCTTCTGTTGTACCCAAGGCAAAGCCTGCCACTGGGTGCATCTCTGGAAATATTACTTTTCCTGCTGTCACTGTTTAAAGATTTCCTGACTCAGCCCAACTTGCCACAACACTGTTTGTATTTCTTGCCGGAACCGCATGGACATGGTTCGTTCCTCCCCACCTTACGCTCACTGCGCACGAATGGCTTATCTTCGCTCTCTGCTTCTGCCTCCATCTCTGCCACCTCTTCCGAGGCCGAGAGAGTACCAGCCGAGGCGTGCTGAAACTCCATCCCCTCAATCTGACGTCGCTGTGACTCTACGGCCTCCACATCCTCTTCTGTACGGACCTCAACCTTGGTCACAATCCCCAGGGTATCCTGTTTGATTCGATCCAACATTGTGGAGAACATCTCAAATGACTCCCGCTTATACTCCTGTTTAGGATTTTTTTGAGCATAACCCCGCAGATGAATCCCCTGACGCAGATGGTCCATCGCCTGCAGATGCTCCTTCCACTGCTGATCCAGAATCTGCAACATTACCGCCTTCTCAAAGTGACGCACTGTCTCTGAACCGGCCAACTGCTCTTTTTCTGCGTAGGTCTGCTCCATCTCCTTGATTACTCGCTCACGCAGAGTCTCTTCATGCAGATTATCATCATCCTCCAGCCACTGCGCAATATTGAACTCAAGGTTGAACTCCTGCTTTATTGCCTCTTCAAGACCAGGAATATTCCACTGCTCTTCCATACTCTGCGGAGGCACAAAATGGTCCATAATCTGATTAACTACATCCTCGCGAATGGCAACGATAGTCTCGGATATATCCTCTACATCCATCAGCTCATTACGTTGCTCGTAAATTACCTGACGCTGATCATTGGCCACATCATCGTATTCCAGTAGCTGTTTACGAATATCGAAATTGTGTCCCTCAACCTTGCGCTGTGCATTCTCGATTGCCTTGTTGACCCATGGATGCTCAATTGCCTCGCCCTTTTCCATCCCCAGCTTCTGCATCATTCCCGCAAGACGCTCCGAGGCAAAAATCCTCATCAACGAGTCCTCCAGGGAGAGGTAGAAACGGCTGGCACCAGCATCTCCTTGTCGCCCCGAGCGTCCTCTAAGCTGGTTATCAATACGCCGTGATTCATGACGCTCTGTTCCAATAATATGTAACCCTCCAGCATCCAGGACCTGTTGATGACGCTGCTGCCAGCTTGCGCGAACTTTCTCTATCTCTGAATCTGATGACTCTCCCAACGCCTTCAGTTCTGCCTCAAGATTTCCTCCGAGAACAATATCGGTTCCACGGCCTGCCATGTTGGTAGCAATAGTGACCGCCCCAGGCATGCCGGCATTCTCGACAATATGTGCCTCTCGCTCATGCTGCTTTGCATTCAGCACCTCATGAGTGATCCCCTTTTTTTCCAATAAACCCGAGATCAGTTCCGAATTCTCGATCGAGGCGGTACCAACCAGTACCGGCTGCTCTTTTGCCATACATTCACGGATATCCTCAATGATTGCATTGAATTTCTCCTCGGCAGTCAGATAGACAAGATCTGCACGATCATCACGAATCATGGGGCGATGGGTTGGTATCACTACCACCTCAAGACCATAAATCTGCTGGAATTCGTAGGCCTCGGTATCTGCCGTTCCGGTCATGCCGGAGAGCTTTCCATACATCCTGAAGTAGTTCTGGAAGGTGATGGAGGCCATGGTCTGATTCTCATTCTGAATCTCCAGCCCCTCCTTGGCCTCTACAGCCTGGTGTAACCCGTCTCCCCAGCGCCGTCCCTGCATGGTACGACCGGTAAACTCATCCACAATAACGACCTGACCATCCTTTACTATATAGTGGTCATTTTTTGCAAACAGAACATGGGCACGCAGAGCTGCATAGAGGTGGTGCACCAGGGTGATATTCTGTGGATCATAGAGACTCTCGCCCTCCCCAAGAACTCCAGCCTCTACCAACAGCTCCTCTACATGTTCATGTCCGGTCTCTGTTAACAGAACCTGGCGCTGTTTCTCATCAACTGTGTAGTCCCCAGTCTCACCACCCTCTTCAGCAACCTCCTCATGCTGCCTGGTCAACTTGGCAGGCAGACTATTCATAGATTTATAGAGCTCTGAGTTATCATCTGTAGGGCCAGAGATAATCAACGGGGTACGAGCCTCATCGATCAGGATTGAGTCAACCTCATCAACAACTGCAAAATTACGCCCCACCTGAACCCGCTCGGAGGCGGAGAATGACATATTGTCACGCAGATAATCGAACCCAAACTCATTATTGGTTCCATAGGTAATATCAGCTGCATATGCCACCTTGCGCTGTTCGTGCTCCAGTGCAGGGATAACCACACCAACACTCATCCCCAGAAAATTGTAGAGCTGGCCCATCCAGGCGGCATCACGACTTGCCAGGTAATCATTTACAGTAACAACATGAACACCCTCTCCCGAGAGTGCGTTTAGATATACCGCCAGCGTTGCCATAAGGGTCTTACCCTCACCAGTACGCATCTCGGCAATTTTCCCCTGATGAAGCACCATGCCACCTATTAGCTGTTCATCGTAGTGCCGCATCTGGAAAACTCGTTGCGAGGCCTCGCGAACCACTGCAAAGGCCTCTGGCAACAAATCATCAAGGGAAGAGCCGCTCTCAACTCGAGAACGGAACTCACCGGTTTTACCCTGTAGCTCATCATCGCTCAGGAGATGAAACTCATCCTCCAGTGCATTGATCTGCTCAACCGTCTTTCGCATCTTGCGAATAGTGCGTTCATTGCGACTGCCAAAGACCTTTTTGAATACTTTTTTAATCATGATTAGGTGTTATATCCCGGCCTCTCAGCCGATATCTGGACAACCTTCAGCCCCATACTGACTCTGTAGTTGTACTGTATTGATTACGAAAGGGGAATCATAAATGATGCGCAGTTGAACGCCAACAAAAACCGCCACAAAACAGGTGGTATGAATTCGTGCGAAAGTAATCGCAACCTCACCCATGCAGTACGCTCAAGCACATCCCTGTGTCGCTCGACTGTGGCCATCCAGGCCGCAGACTACTGCCCGTGTGAGGTTGCGATTACTTTCGCAAGGATTTATACGTTGCAACAGATATATTTTTGAAAATGGAGGAGGGGTGTACACCATTCCCCCACAGGATAACTTGTGCGGGAGATCTGAGCTTTCCTTATGCTGTCAGTGGCACAAAGGATATTGGAGATTTTGAGCCACTCTCTCCAAAGGTTACATATTCCCACGCATCCTTGGTTGCAAGAATTTTTCTGGTGAGCTTATTGTTAAGATCATGTCCAGACTTGTACCCGTGATAGGCGCCAAGCACCGGACTTCCCAATAGATAGAGATCACCTACCGCATCAAGAATTTTGTGGCGAACAAACTCGTCCTTGAAACGGAGCCCGTCCTCATTAAGAACACGGAACTCATCCAGCCCAACAGCATTCTCCAGGCTAGCTCCAAGTGCCAACCCCTGCATCCGCAACGACTCTACATCCTTGATAAATCCAAAGGTGCGGGCACGGCTTATATCTTTCTCGTAACGCAGAGAGGAGAACTCAACCTCGTGATTCTGTAACTCTTCACTGAATACCGGATGTTTAAAATCAATCCCAAAGGATAGACTAAAACCATTGTAAGGATCCAGACGGGCCCATTTGTCCCCATCACGAACCTCTATACTCTTTTTGATCCTGAGATAACGTTTGGCAGTACCCTGCTCCTCCAGCCCGGCACTCTTCAACATAAACACAAAGGTACTGGCACTCCCATCCATAATTGGAATCTCTGATGCATCAAGGTCAACATATGCGTTATCGATCCCGAGACCGGCAAAGGCCGACATCAGATGTTCAACTGTAGAGATTGTAGCCCCATCCTTCATCAGGGTTGTTGAGAGTTTTGTATCCCCGACACACGATGGACAGGCTGAAACCTGCGGAGATCCACTCAAATCTGTTCTACGGAACACAATACCGGTATTCACCGGCGCAGGACGAAGCGTCAGATGGACCTTCTTTCCCGAGTGCAGGCCAATTCCTGTTGAATGGACCTTGGACTTTAATGTTCTTTGATAACTCATAAATATGCTTATTATTGTTTTTACAATAGCTAACGAGAGCGCATTATATGCAATTATTCTCTTGAATACAAGCGCATAAAAAAGACATTTTTTGCGCATAAGTTGATTCTAGTGGTAAATCACCCACAAAATCAAGCTGATTTCAACGAACCCCTACAAATTTCTTGAGAACCAGCGTCTCATACGCTTCCAAAGATTGGCGGCTCCACCATTCAGCACCCCTCCATCCTGGGAGCGGTAGCGTGCGCTATGAATCAACAGCCCCACACCAGTTGCATGAACAGGTGTGCGTACAACATCTATCAGGCCATCAATATTCTGTGGTGAGCCGAGACGCACAGGCTTATGGAATATCTCCTCTGCCAGCTCAACTGCCCCCTCCATTTTGGAACTTCCCCCAGTCAAGACAACACCGGCATTTACCATCTCCTCAAAACCACTGCGGCGCAGTTCTGCCTGAACCAGGCTAAAGAGCTCCTCATAGCGAGGACCAACCACCTCTGCAAGCCCCTGTCGTTTCAGGCGTCGCTCTGGTCGATCTCCAATACTGGGGACTGCAATCTCCTCTTGTGGATCAACCATCTCGGAGAGGGCACATGCATACTTGACCTTGATCTCTTCGGCATGATGGGTTGGGGTACGGAGGAAGACCGCAATATCATTGGTTACCTGGTCTCCGGCAACAGGAATAACGGCAGTATGACGAATTGAGCCATCGGTAAAGACTGCAATATCGGTGGTTCCTCCACCAATATCAATCATGCAGACACCAAGCTCTTTCTCATCATCACTCAATACAGCATAACTGGATGCCAACTGCTCCAGCACAATATCTTCTGCCTCCAGACCGCAGAGTCGAATACATTTCACAATATTTTGGGCCGCACTAATTGACCCCGTTACAATGTGGACCTTTGCCTCGAGACGAACACCAGACATGCCAAGGGGCTCATGAATACCCTCCTGATTATCAATAATGAACTCTTGAGGAAGGGTATGGAGAATCTTTTGATCAGCTGGAATTGCAATGGCCTTGGCAGCATCAACCACCCGGTCGACATCAATTGCGGTCACCTCACGAGTACGAATTGCAACAATACCGTGCGAGTTCATCCCCTGAATGTGGCTTCCCGCAATACCGGCAGAGACTGACCCAATCTCACACTCGGCCATAATCTCGGCCTCTTCAACGGCACGCTGAATGGATTTGACAGTGGACTCAATATTGACCACCACACCCTTCTTCAACCCCTTTGAAGGATGGGTACCAATACCCAGAATCTCGAGATCACCACCCGGCTTCAATGCACCCACAATGGCGGCTATTTTTGTGGTACCAATATCAAGCCCTACAATCAATTCATGATCTTTCTTACCCATCACAATTTCTCGCCATTTCTCTCTATATTGTTGCTATCACCAAGCTGAATCGCCATACCCTGTTCATATCTCAGATCAACTATCTTAACCTCTCCATTCAGATGACTCATTATAACCGGGGATTGACTACTCCATCTTGCCAATCTGTGCTCCATTGCTCTTCTTCCCAGGTTAAGCTCCAATCCATTTTCAAGATAGAGATATATTGACCCTCTCTTATCAACCACCATCTTCCTGATCTTTTGACCTGATCCATCAAGCAGAGCGGAGAGCCTGACAAACTGTCGGTAAACAGCCTCTGTATCGTCGTGCTGCGAACTGATTACAGGGAGACCAAGATGATCCAGCAAAATTCCGTCAGCGCTAAAAAATTCACCATTCAGATTAAGATAGCCCGTACTGCCCCAACTAACAGATGCGCTCTGCTCCCTTAACCAAACCTCTACAGTCTCAGGCCATACTTTGCGCACCTTTACCAGATATATCCATGGCAACTCCTGAAGCAGATCACGTAGATGCAACAGATCAAGCGCCAACATGCCATCCCTGGATGCCTCACGCACAAGTATCTGTATCTGATCAACCTTTACGTGGTCAAGATCACCATAAACGGCAACCTTTTTTACCTGGGAGAGCTGATGCTCCGGAGTCAGTGTCTTCATATCAACCGCCCCATTTCGGGAGAGATAAAATGCGGCAGACAACAGCAACAGCAAAACCACTACAGAGACCCTGGATAAAAATGGATGACGTAGCTCTTTAGTGGTTCCCCGCAGGCGATTCTTTTTTTCTCGGTCTCGTCTGACTACAGAACTCACGACATCTCCACTATCCGCCCGACCAACCTGGAAAACGTCATGCCCGCCTCTCTTGCGGCCATCGGCACCAGACTGTGGTCAGTCATGCCGGGAACAGTGTTGACCTCCAACAACCATGGCTCTCCATGCCTGTCGACCATTATGTCTACCCGCCCCCAGCCCTCACAACCGAGTGAATCAAATGCTTTCAAGGCAACAGCCTGAAGTGACTTCTCCATGGATTCATCAAGACCGCAAGGAGAGAGATATTCCGTATCTTCCGCACTGTATTTTGCATCATAGTCATAAAACCCATGCGGAGTACGTAGACGGATAACCGGTAATGGCTCGTTCCCAAGAATAGCCACTGTATACTCCTCACCCTCAACCCACTTCTCCGCAATCACATCTCCACTGAAATCCCCTGCCTTTGCCCAGGCGGTCTGTAGCTCATCAGCACTATTAACTTTTGCCATTCCTATACTGGAACCTTCACAGACAGGTTTTATCATCAAGGGGAATCCCAATTTATCAGCCACCCCAGATAGGTCACCAACACTATGCAGAACGACAAAAGGGGGGGTTGGTAGCCCAATTCCCATCCAGAGTTGCTTGGTTTTAAGCTTGTCCATTGCCAACGCTGATGCCAATACCCCAGAGCCGGTATATGGGATATGCAGAGACTCCAGAACTCCCTGGATAACACCATCCTCACCACCTTTGCCATGGAGGACGATAAATGCTCGATCAAACTTCTGAAGCTCTCCTATCTCTTCCTCTGCAGGGTCAAAAGGCACCGCATCCACACCAGCCTTATGTAGTCCATCCAGTACTGCCGCCCCACTCTTCAGTGAGACCTCTCTCTCTGATGAGTTCCCACCCATCAGCACCGCCACCCTACCAAGGCCGTTACCACTCCCCATACTCAGACCTTAACTCCCTGCTTTACCCCTGATGGTATAGCTGGTAGCTTCTCTAGTGGCTCACCCATGATTTTCACCTCTCTCTGCAGTGATACCCCTTGTCTCTCTTTTACCATATCTTGAATATGCTCTATCAGTGACTCAATCTCGGCAGCAGTAGCACCACCCTTATGAACAATAAAATTGGCATGTTGCTCTGAAACAGAGGCACCTCCAATAGATACTCCCTTCAGGCCAGCTTGCTCAATCAGTCTGCCTGCAAAATCTCCCGGTGGATTTTTAAATACAGAGCCACAGCTTTTGAGGGCCATCGGCTGACTTCTATTTCTCTTACTCAACTGATTACGTAATCCGTCTGCACTATCAACCGAATGTTCAAACTTTGTGACTGTTGGCTCTGAACTATCCTGCTCTATACCACCAATATCCATCAAGGCCGCAACAAACCACTCCTCACCATCAACTCTCTCAGCCAGTCGTGAAACCGATCTATAGCCTATCTTGTAATCTGCAGCTGAATACCGTTTTATCTCACCTTGACGATCAATCACCTCAACCCCGGCCACATAATCCCATATTTCTGAACCAAAGGCCCCTGCATTCATTGCCAACGCCCCCCCAACTGAACCGGGGATACCTGCAAGAAAATCCAGGCGGTTAGCCCCGCCCCTGCGTGCAAAACTGCTTAGCCGTGAGAGAGATGCGCCCGCCTCTGCCCTAATCATCCCATTGTCTATAAGCCCAACCTGGTCAACTCCATCTGACAATATAATTACTACTCCCCTGACCCCCCCGTCACGCACCAACAGATTGCTTCCTCTTCCAATCAAGAAGATGGGGGCATCAACTTGAACACTATGCAGAAAATTGCCAAGCCCCTCGACTGTATCTGGAAGGTAGAGCCTATCAGCCACACCTCCAACACCCCAGGTGGTATATTCGGCAAGCGGTTCATTATCCATCACCTTGCCACCAAATTTAACCTCCTTATCCAAGATCTGTTTTCCACAAGTCCGAAACCTTTTGTGCCGCAAGGCCAACCGTCCCGGCCCCGGAAATCAGTAACAGATCTCCCTCCTCTACTACTGTTGGCAGTATCTTTATCAGCTCATCAACATCCCTGACAAACAGTGGATCCACCTCTCCACGAAGACGAACCGTGCGCGCCAGACTTCTTCCATCAGCACCCGGAATTGGCTCTTCACCTGCAGGGTAGACCTCCATCAACAACAGAATGTCTGCCGTGGACAGCACATCAACAAAGTCATCGTAAAGGTCTCTGGTTCTGGAGTAGCGGTGCGGTTGAAATGCCAGGACCACTCTGCGTCCAGGCCAACTATCACGTATCGCCTTCAGGGTTGCCGCAAGCTCTCTGGGATGATGTCCATAATCGTCAACCAGCTGAACCTCTCCCCGAGGGAACTGACAGAACCCATAATTCTGGAAACGTCGTGCAATACCCTGAAACCTTGCCAGAGCGTTGACCACAACATCATCATCCACCCCAAGATAGGATGCCACTGCAATAGCCGCCAGTGCATTCAATACATTATGGTGACCAGGAAGGTTCAAGGTAATGGGGATTGGTGCACGTTGCGGGCGACGGAGTTGAAATCGACTCACCCCATTTGAGATTTCAAGTTGCTCCGCCCCAAAATCCACCCCACTGGAAAAACCGTAACTCAGGAATGGGCGGGAGATGTTATCCATAATTCTGGAGACTCCAGGATCATCCACACAAAGCACTGCTTTCCCATAAAATGGCAGATGGTGAATAAACTCTTCAAAAGTTTGATCAAGCTTGTCAATATCACCACCATAGGTAGACATATGGTCTTCATCAATATTGGTAACTACAGCAATCATCGGCTGCAGATGGAGAAATGAGGCATCACTCTCATCAGCTTCCGCAACCAGATAACGACCACTACCAAGTTGTGCTCCCCCATCATCAATATCTTCTGCCTGTTCACCACGATTAATGCGGCCACCGATTACGTATGTTGGATCCAGCCCCGCCTCCTCAAGCAACATGGCAATCAGGCTAGTGGTAGTGGTTTTACCGTGGGTACCGGCAACAGCAATTCCATAACGAAAACGCATCAATTCAGCCAACATCTCGGCACGGGGGATTACTGGAATAGAGTGATCTCGTGCAGCAACCACCTCGGGATTATCTGCACCAATTGCACTGGAGATCACTACCACATCTGCTCCTGCAATCTGTTTGCCGTCATGACCAATATTGATGTCCGCTCCCTGCTTTATGAGGCTGCTAATGATTTTGGACTCTGTCTGGTCAGAACCTGAGACCTCAAAACCAAGGTTTAATAGCAGCCTGGCAATACCATTCATCCCCGCACCACCGATCCCCACCATATGAATCCTGTGGATTTGGTGCATAGCCTCTGCCAGTTCTCGACTATCTGCCATCAACAGAGCTCCTTACAGATTGATACCACATCTGCTGCCGCCTCTGGCCTCGACAACTCTCTAGCCTTCTCTCCCATCTCCGATATCATCCCTGGATGCTGAATAAACTCCCTGATCATACCTAATAACCTCTCTCCATCCAGATCTCTCTGCTGGACGAGCAGTGCTGCATCATCACTCTGCAAAAAATTTCCATTTGCTGTCTGGTGATCATCCACAGCAAATGGAAAGGGGACAAGAATAGCTGGGCGTCCCACCATTGCCAGCTCAGAAACTGTCATTGCCCCTGCTCGACACAGCACCAGATCAGACCATTGATATGCCTCTTGCATATTCTCAATATAGGCGACAACACGACTATTTTCTCCGCTGTCAAATACAACTCCATGCTTTATGTATTCCAACTCTGTATCTTTCAGATTACTCTCACCAGTCTGATGGTAGATCTCCAGCCTCTCCTCAGGCAACAACATTGATATCATCTCTGGAATCAGCTGATTAATTCGTTGCGCACCCAAACTGCCGCCCAGCACCAGTAGACGAAGGGGATTATGTGAAGAGGCTATCTCCATATCCATCAATCTGCTACGTAGTGGATTACCTGTCTGCACCACTTTTTTGCCGGGTCCAAATGTTCCAGGAAATGCCTCCAATACCCTTCTGGAAACAGTAGATAACAGTCTGTTGGTTAACCCCGCAACTGCATTCTGCTCATGAATAACCAGCGGCCTTCGCATAATCCATGCAGCAACTCCGCCTGGACCAGCGACAAACCCGCCCATCCCCAATACAACATCAGGCTTTATCCTCCAGATAGCACCTATTGATTGTGCTATCGCCCGACTCAGATGAAATGGAGCGAGCAATAGGCTTATTATCCCTTTTCCACGCAGTCCATGAATAGAGATCCACTCCACCCCTATCCCTGCCTCTGGAACCAGTCTGGATTCCATTCCAGTCCTTGTCCCCAACCAGATAACCTCATCCCCACCGCGCCTCCACAGTTCCGCAACAGCAAGGGCTGGATATATATGTCCTCCAGTGCCACCAGCCATAATCATCAAACATTTTTTCTTGTGCGCTGTCATAAATGATCTCGCCTCGCTCCCCTGTTATTTCTTGCCTTTCTATGCACCAGCGGGCAAATCTCATACTCCACCCGCATCAACAGGGCGATAGCAATCATCATCACCAACAGGCTACTGCCGCCATAACTCATTAGTGGCAGAGTTAACCCCTTGGTTGGCAACAGATTCATATTAACACCAAGATTAATCAGAGCCTGCAGCCCAATCCAGGTTCCAATACCGTAGGCAAGATAACTTGCATATGGTTGCCGGCACTCACTAGCCTGAGAAGCCAGCCAGAATGACTTCCAGACCAGAAAAGCGAACAGGGCAACCACTGAAAGCGTTCCGATTAAACCCAGCTCCTCCGCTATAACCGCCAAAATAAAATCCGTGTGCGCTTCGGGAAGATAGAAGAGTTTTTGTAGCCCCTCACCCAGACCAAGCCCCTGCCATCCTCCACGGCCATAAGCAATCAAGGCCTGGGTTATCTGATAGTTGCGTCCCTGGGGATCAACCAGAAATGGGTCATCTCCAAGAAATGAGGCTATTCTGGAGACACGGAAAGGCTCCATCCATATAGCTACAGAAAGAAACAGTAGGCCACACAAGATAAAGAGCATAAATTGTGAAAAGCGCACCCCTCCAAGCAACATCATGACCATAACCACAACCATCATTACAAATGCCGCACCTAGATCAGGCTCAATCAAGATCAATACGCCCACCCCGGCCAACAGTGCAATTGGACGCAGAACTGCGAACAACTCATTTGAGACTTTTTCTCGATGACGCACTAGGTAGCCTGCAAGATAGAGAAATGCAGCCAATTTGGTAAATTCCGAGGGCTGAAGACGAATTGGACCAAGTACTAGCCAGCGATGTGCCCCATTTACCTTATCCCCAACAAACAGAACCAATATCAACAAGAGAGCACTGATTAAGAGTAGCGTTGGAGCAATCTTCTCCCAAAATTGCAGGGGGATCTGCAGAACCACCATGCCAACCATCAACCCGATAGAGGCAAAACCAAACTGTCTCAGCAGATAGTGTAACGGCTCACCAAATCGTTTTTCTGCAATAGGCATGGATGCAGATGCCACCATAACCAATCCAAACAGCAGGATAAAAAGAGCTACAGGAAAAAGTCCGGACTCCGCAACAGTACGGCCTATACTACGTGCTCCAGCTGGTCTGGGTTTTCTGGATCTGTCACTACCTCCCCAGGTAAACCACCCTTGAAACAGGCTATGCTTGCTCATAACGCACCCTCTATAAGATCAAACAGGTCATCTCTAAATATCGTCCCACGCTCCTCAAACCCGCTGTACTGATCAAAGCTGGCGCATGCAGGAGACAACAAGACCATATCACCATGTTGTGCCACCATGTCTGCTGCGCCCACTGCTGCACTCATATCCTCTACAAATATCTCAGGGACAACACCATTAAATGATTTTGAGATTATATCGGCATCCTCCCCCATCAAGATTACTGTCCGTACATGCCTCTTGAGCAGTGGTTGCAGAGAACAGAAATCACCATCCTTGCCCTGACCCCCGACAATCAGAACAATCTTTCCGCTATCACCAGCTGTCTCTGTTAACAACCCCTTGATGGCCGCCTCTGTTGCCCCTACATTGGTCCCTTTTGAATCATTGATCCAGACAACTCCATTATGGTCGGCAACCCACTCCGTGCGATGGGGCAGGCCACGAAACTCTTGCAACGCCTCAACCATTGAAGCCATACCCATTCCAGCAGATTCACCAAGAGCCAATGCTGCCATTGCATTCAGATAGTTGTGCTCCCCCATGATATGTAACTTATCTGTAGAGAGCAGAAAGTCGCCACCTCTACAGATCCATGTTTTTCCATCTTTCGTCATGATACCGTAAGAATCTGCCCCATCTGGTGGGCCTGCATGGTAGGAGTGCAGTTTTGATGATCCATTTTGCTGGTTTACCAATTCGCATACTATCTCGTCATCTGAATCATAAATCAGATGTGATGCATGACTGTATATACCTCCTTTGGTCTCTGCATAACTCTGTAGATCAGGGTATCGATCCATATGGTCAGGGGTAACATTCAGTACAACAGAGGCAACAGGCATCAGAGTTTTCATGGTCTCAAGCTGGAAGCTGGAGAGCTCCAGAATATACAGATCAGGCTCATCCTCACCCAAAAGATCAAGTGCAGGTATCCCGAGATTACCGCCATAACGGACATCAAGAGCCGCTTTCTGTGCCATCCTGGCAACCAGAGTTGTAACTGTACTTTTTCCATTCGATCCGGTGATGGCAATAACCGGCGCTTTTGCGTAACGGGCAAACAATTCGATATCACCAATTAGCTCAACCCCGCTATTAACCGCCTGCTGAATAGCTGGAGAGTCTTTGGATACTCCCGGACTCAATACAATACACCTCACCGATGACAGCAGCTCTCCATCCAGTGGTCCCAATACAATATCCAGATCAGGATAGCGATCCTCTATTTCTGCCAGTTCAGGCGGAGAGTTACGTGTATCAGTCGCCACTAACGGCACCTCATATCTGGAGAGGAACTGCAGAACAGATTGTCCGCTCTTCCCCAGGCCGACAACCATGGTCTTGTCCTTGATCTCAGGATCTCTCAACTTGTTGTCAGACACCACCACGTCTGCTACCTGATTTTGAGTGTTGCCAACCCAATCAACACGAGAATAAAGGTGATAATCCAGAACCGTACAATTACCCTTGGCTCGGGCCATCCCTTGAGTTCAAAGTGATGATGTATCGGTGCCATCCTGAACACCCGCCTGCCGGTCAACTTGAAGGAGGCCACCTGAATCATTACTGAAACTGTCTCCAGCACAAACACCCCTCCCATAATAAGCAGAACCAACTCCTGGCGCACCAGTATTGCCACCATCCCCAATGCTGCCCCAAGTGCAAGAGCACCTACATCACCCATAAATACCATTGCCGGATAGGTATTGAACCAGAGAAACCCCAGACCTGCCCCAACCAGAGCACCGCAGAATACAGCCAGCTCTCCAGCCTCTGGCAGTGATGGAATTGCAAGATATCTGGCAAACTCCACATGCCCACTCAGGTATGCAAAAACACCCAGTGCCCCGCCCACCAGTACTGCAGGCATAATAGCCAGCCCATCCAGCCCATCAGTCAGATTAACTGCATTACTGGATCCCACAATCACCAGAAATGCCAATGGCAGATAGAGCAGCCCAAGATCAATAACTATATCCTTGAAGAAGGGGACAAACAGCTGGGTCTCGGTTACTGTTGATGCAGACATATAGACCCAGACTACAGCAACGGTTGCAATGAATGATTGCCCAAGAAATTTGGATCGTGCAGAGATTCCATTTGGATCCTGGTAGACAACCTTACGATAATCATCCACCCAACCTATTGCACCAAAACCGAGCGTTACCAACAATACTGCCCATAGATAACGGTTGGAGAGATCCCCCCACAACAGAGTAGATACTGTAACTGCAACCAGAATGAGTGCACCGCCCATGGTTGGGGTTCCCGCCTTTGCCAGATGAGATTGGGGGCCATCCTCTCGAACAGCCTGACCCACCTTGTAGTGGGTCAACTTCCGAATCATTATCGGACCAACCATAAAAGATAGTACAAGGGCAGTTAGTGCTCCCAGAATTGCTCGTAGAGTCAGATACTGAAACACGGAGAATCCCCCATAAAAATCTGCCAGATAATCTCCTATATAGAGCATCATGACTGGTCATCTGCCTCCTTAACCGTAATCTTCCTTACAATCTGTTCCATTTTCATAAACCGGGACCCTTTCACCAAAATAACCCTTCCCATGGCCAACTCATCTGCCAGGGCAACCACCAACTTCTCACTATCCTCAAATAGAGCTGCGCCATCTCCAAATCCTGAGACATACTCAGAGGCACTACTACCAAGCGCATACATACTGTCAATACCGGCTGATTTGGCCATAACACCAATCTGTTTATGGAGATGTGGAGAATCCTCGCCCAATTCACCCATGTCACCAACCACAAGGATTCTTCGACCTTCCATAGATGAGAGCACCTCTACTGCCCGCATCATAGATTCCGGACTCGCATTATAGGTATCATCAATAACTACAGCCCCTCCTCTCCCCGGTTTACTCTCCAGCCTACCTGGTATGGCCTGCATGGACTCCAAACCATTTTTTACCTGTCCAAGTGAGGCGCCAGCCTGGACAGCAAGGGCTGCAGCAGCAAGCGCATTCATTTTGTTGTGTTCCCCTGGAAGGGGTAATTCTACCTTCAATGACTCTCCTTTATAAGATATCTCAAAAGGTTCTCGGCTCTTGATCACAGCAGAGATCAGAGATGGCTCACAGCAAGATCCATAGGTTTGAACCTCTCGTCCTGTAGCCATAGCCACCCAGTCATCTGCTTGCGGCAGGTCACAATTGATGAGTGCAACACCATCACTACGTAGCCCGGCATAAATCTCACCTTTGGCTCTGGCTATATTTCTGATTGAACCAAACCCACCAAGGTGGGCAGAACCAACATTATTTACCAGAGCTATCGTCGGCTGTGCAATTGCAGATAATCTCGCAATTTCTCCCAGAGCACTTGCCCCCATCTCAATAACTGCCCACCTGTCACCTGAAGAGAGATTGAACAGCGTCAGTGGAACTCCAATATCATTGTTCAGGTTTCCCTTGGTAACTGTTCCAGGACCAAGCTGGGCCAGTATCAACGCAACCATCTCTTTTACTGTAGTCTTGCCATTGCTGCCAGTAATAGCCATGAGAGGAATATCAAATTGATCTCTCCAGGCAGATGCAACCATACCTAATGCAGATAGAGTATCGGTAACCACAATCTGCGGCAGACTGCTCTTATATAGCTGATCTGTAATTGCACCTACCGCACCTTTCTTGAGTGCAGTATCAAGATATTCACCACCACTAAAATTGGGGCCACGAAGCGCCACAAACAACTCTCCACTCTTAAGAGTTCTGGTATCACTGCTTACCCCCCGAAAACCGCTATCTCCACCAATAAGTGGGGCATTCAATAGATCTGCAATATGGGAGAGTTTTTTCAACATCACCTACATCCCGGAGAGGTTAGACCTCATCAATGAGGCTGCCAACAGTCGGTCACTAAACGGGATCTTTCTCTCTCCAACCAACTGCCACTCCTCATGCCCCTTTCCTGCAATCAATACAATGTCATTTTGGTTACTCTCGCTGAAGCAGTGGCGGATTGCCTCCTCCCTGTCATGAATCACTGCCGCCCTCTCTGCCTGCTGCATCCCGGCAAGAATCTGTCTGGTGATATCTACAGCTGACTCACCTCTTGGGTTGTCATCGGTTAGTACCACCACATCTGCATACTGTTCCGCAATCCTTCCCATTTCTGGACGTTTCCCACTGTCACGATCACCTCCACAACCAAACAGAACCCAGAGCCTTCCAACACCTGATACATCTTGCAGGTGCTCTCTGGTTGCAGTTAGTGCCGCCGCAAGTGCACCAGGAGTATGGGCATAATCGATTATCATGGTGGCGTACCCATCTCCCACAAATGGCTCCATACGACCAGAAACTGGCTCGGTTTTTTCCAATATCTCCACAGCCTCAGAAAATGGCACTTTCCAGCTAATCAACAGGGCCAATGTAGCCAGAAGATTACTCGCATTGAATCTGCCATAGAGGTTGCTACCAAGCATCTTCTTTTCACCATGATACTCAATCTCCAGCACCATTCCATTGCGATCCTGGATAATGACCTCACCATAAACATCAGGTTTTATATTGCCACTTTCAGAGCCATAACCGATACATTCTGCTGTTCTGGTTGGGTCAAGATAGATCTCACGGCCCAGCTCATCATCCAGATTAACCACAACCGAAGATAGTCCGGGATAATAGAACAGACTCTTCTTAATCTTACGGTAGGCAGCGACAGAACCATGATAGTCCAGATGGTCTCGCCCCACCTGCGTCAGTACGGCACTGGTAATCTCACTGCCTGAGAGTCTGAACTGCTCTATTCCATGTGACGAGGCCTCAATTGCCACACTTTTTACTCCAGACTCAACAAAGCCTGAGAAGAGCCTCTGCAGCTCAATTGGAGGAGGAGTTGTGTGGCCGGTGGCAATCGTGTCACGACCTCTCTCCATCAACCTTCCACCAAGCGTTCCAATAACAGCTGCGCCCCCCTCAAATCGCTCCATTGCTGCTGCAATAAAGTGGGTAACTGAGCTTTTCCCATCTGTTCCTGTTACAGCAACAACCTTTAACTTATGAGAGGGATTCCCATAAAACCTGCTGGCAATCTGCCCCAATACTTGCCTCAGATTTGCCACCTGAATTCCAACATGGTGAGTTATTGTTCCACTATCAAACAGTATGGCAACAGCCCCTCTCTCCACAGCCTGATCAATATAATCAACCCCATCCAGACCTGAGCCGGCAAGCGCAATAAAGAGATCACCATGACAGAGTGTTCTGCTATCCACAGAGAGCCCCATTACTGTAATCTCACTGAGATCCTGAGGTACAACTGTAATACCATCCAGAATCTCCCCCAAGCTCCACTCCATATCTCTCTTATTCATCATCAGGATATCTCATCCCTGTTTTCCGGGTCTGGAGAAATACCCATCACCCGTAGCGCTCCCTCCATAACCTCGGAAAATACCGGGGCTGAAACCCAGCCTCCGGTATATCTTTTACCTTTTGGATCATCAACAACTACAACCACAACAATTTTTGGGTCGTCAACCGGTGCCATTCCAGCAAACAGGGCAGTGTGCCCAAGAGCCTTGCCATCACTATCGTAATATCTCCCATCAACAAGCTTATCAACCGTGCCGGTCTTGCCTGCAACCCTATACTCTTTTACCCTGGCTCGCCGTGCTGTCCCCTCGTTTTGGGTCACGCTCTCCATCATCAGACGGACAGCTTGCGCTGTCTCTGCAGATAGAACCTTGCGTACACTTCCTCTATCTTCCTCATCTCGTTGGCGCAAAAAGGTAACAGGCTTAATCACTCCATCCTCGGCAATTGCAGAGTATGCCCGTGCCAACTGTAGCGGGGTCATATTTAGTCCGTACCCGTAAGAGAGGGTTGCTCTATCAACCTTCCTCCATCTTGCATAGTCGTGCAAAACTCCTGTCCCCTCTCCAGGGAAGCCCGATCCAGTTAGCTCTCCAATCCCGGCAAGATCAAGGACTCTCCATAACTGCTGCGGCTTCATCATTAAGGCAAGCTTGGCTGATCCTACATTACTGGACTTTTGCACCAGGGTCTTTAAATCAATTTTTTTGTAATTATGGTTTTTAAATTCCCGAATAACCTTCCTCCCAATTTTCAATCTACCAGGGGATGTATCAATAATTGTCTCAAGGTTAACTACCCCACTATCAAGGGCAGCTGCTACAGTAAACGGCTTCATGGTTGAGCCTGGCTCCAACAGATCGGTAACTGCCCGATTTCGCAGTGCGCCGCCCTTTCTCTGTGATGGGTCATTTGGATTAAAAGATGGGAGGCTCACCATTGCCAATACCTCACCACGGTCTGAATCCAATACAACCACTGAACCTGATGATGCATCATATTCAGTTATTGCCTTACTCAGGGATCTGTATGCAAGAAACTGCAGGCGACGATCCAGACTCAGGTGAAGCCGTTTCCCCTCCTCTCCATGCTCAATCAGGCCAAGTGTCTCAATTGGCTTTCTGGATGCATCCCGAACCACCTGGACTATATCTGGAGAACCATTAAGCCATTCATTATAGGCCAACTCTATCCCCTCCTGCCCCTCGTCCTGCCGGTTGGTAAAACCGAGAAAGGACGCCATTGCCTCACCCTCTGGATAATAACGTCTTACGCCCCGACGAAACTCAATGCCTGCAATATTTAGTGACTCAATTTTTTTCTTTATGTGTGGTGCAACCTGTCTTTTCAGCGGGATATATTTTTTCGCTGAGTAGCGTGCCAGTTTTTTATTGAGCCAACCCTCGCTCTCACCCAACAATTTTGCCAGTCTGATTCGTATCTCACGGGAGTCTGGAAATTTTTGCGGATTACAGCCAACAGTCACGACCGGGGTACTCAACGCAAGCACTGAGCCATTTCGATCTACAATCTCACCACGTATTGCCGGAATCTCCATCTTGCTTATATGCTGGGCAACCCGGCCGGGCAATCTTGTGCTTACCTCTTCTGGAAACAGATGCAACATGACTGCTCGCCACACCAGAATAGCCATTGCAACCAGCAGAGGAATCCCAACAGCTATCCGTCGAACCATGGTATCGCCAGTTACTGAACCTCTCTTCACTGGTGAATTACCACTCTTTGACTACCGTCAGGATAGGACATGCTCAACTCAGACTGTGCACGATCCTCAATTTTCGCAAGATTTCCCCATGCCGCCTCCTCTAAACGGAGCCGACCCTGCTCTTCAAGAGCACGCCCATACTGTTTTTTTAGCCCCTGCAGATGGATATAGAGCTGGATCTCCCGATGTTGAAGATAGATAACCCCCATTGCACTCCCAATCACTAGCAAAATAAGCAGTGGCAACAGACCGCCACGAATAATGAAGTTTGCCTCATACCAGCGTGTCACTACTCTCCCCTCTCACCAGGAAGCTCAAGCTTCTCGGCAACCCTCAATACTGCACTTCTGGAACGTGGGTTAATCGATATTTCGTCTGCAGAGGGAAATTGCGCCTTGCCGATCACTCGCATTACTCCGCTATGCTCTATGGAACGAATTGGCAGATCTGGTGGCAGATTGCTCTCCCCTTTTTCACATTTTCTAAAAAACCGTTTTACCATTCTATCCTCGAGCGAATGGAAACTGATAACAGCAACTCGCCCCCCCGTATTAAGAAGTTCAACGGCCTGATCGAGAACCTCTCCGAGCTCATCAAGTTCTCTATTTAGATAGATACGGATAGCCTGAAATGTTTTTGTTGCAGGATGACGTTTCTGCTTCCCTGGAATGGATCTCCTGACAATTTCTGCAAGCTGCAGTGTAGTATTAATTGGATCCTCGTCACGAGCCCTGACAATGGCCCTGGCAACTCTTCTGGAGTGACGCTCATCCCCAAATTCCCACAATACATTTGCAATCTCATCTTGAGAGGCATCCTTGATCCACTCTGCGGCACTTGTCCCCTGCTGTGGGTTCATTCGCATATCAAGAGGACCCTGCTTCATAAAACTGAATCCTCGCTCCGCCTGATCAAGTTGCGGAGAGGAGACCCCAAGATCCAATAATAGACCATCAATTGCCATATCTTCATGTAGCAATACCATTTTCAGATCGGAGAATGGGGCATGGACAATCGAAACCCTGGAATCTTCGGAGAACCTCTCCTCTGCAGCCTGGACAGCTACCGGGTCACGATCCATAAGCAGAAGTCTGCCATGTGAAGAGAGTCGTTTCAAAATCTCGGCTGCATGCCCCCCTCTTCCAAAGGTTGCATCCACATAAAACCCGTCTGGCTTTATATTGAGGCCGGCAACTGCCTCCTCCAACATGACTGAATAGTGGGCAACATGATGGTGCCCTTGATCAGATATAGACATCCTCGAGCAGACTCAGATCTTCCTTGCTGAGCCCCTCCTCTTCCAATGAGGCCTCAATCCAGTCTACCTCATTCCAGAGCTCCAGCTTATATCCAACCCCTGCCAAAACCGCTGATTTCTCCAGCCCTGCATAATCACGCAACTTCTGAGAAAGCAAAATACGTCCGCTCCCATCCATCTCACACTCCTGTGCCCTGCCAATAACTGCACGACGCAACAGGATCTGCTTTTTGCTATCCAGGGTATCTATATAGTTCTCAACCTTCTCTTCCCACTCATAGAGTGGAAACAGATCAAGAGATGAAGAGCGGAAGCTGGGTGCTACAATGACAGTGCCGCCAGATGCCTCAAGCAATCTGGTCCGATAGTGGGAAGGGATCGAGATTCTCCCCTTGCTGTCGAGACTTACTGTCTTGTTCCCCCTAAACATAATCTATAGACCAAAAATATGCCTTGAAATCAGTTCGCCTGAGCTCTCAAGAAGGCAGGTATGTCAAACAGCTCTTCATTAAACTCACCATCTGTCGACTCACCCTGCTCATCACGGATATAGGTTGGCTGATCATATTCACCGCCTGTACCTGTCGGCTTTGCTGCCTCAACCAACGTAGGTTTGATTACCTGAGGTGCCACCTGCTTCTCCACAGCAGCCCCACCCAGGCCGGTAGCCACTACAGTGACACGAATCTCATCACTCATATCGGCATCAAAACCAGCACCTACCACAATAGTTGCATCCTCTGATGCATATTGTCTAACCGCTGTACCTACCTCATTGAACTGACCCATAGTCAGATCATATCCAGAGGTTACATTCACCAGAATACCTCTTGCACCACGCAGATCCACATCCTCAAGCAGAGGACTATGCAGGGCAGCGTCTGCAGCCTTGGAAGCGCGATCTTCTCCTGTAGCAGATCCTGTTCCCATCATTGCCATACCCATCTCTGACATTACTGTTTTGACATCGGCAAAGTCGACATTAATCATTCCCTCACGGGTAATAAGCTCTGCAATACCCTGGACTGCGCCGCGCAAAACACTATCTGCCTCACGGAATGCATCCATTAGCGTCATGTCTTCGCCAAAAACTGTCATCAATTTTTCATTTGGAATTGTAATAATGGAGTCAACATGCTTGCTCAACTCCTCAATACCCTCGAGAGCAACCTTCATTCTGTTGTTGCCCTCCATAGAGAATGGCTTGGTAACCACAGCAACTGTAAGAACTCCCATCTCCTTGGCAACCTCAGCTACAACTGGTGCTGCACCTGTACCAGTACCGCCGCCCATACCAGCAGTAATAAAGAGCATCTCTGTGCCGTCAATAAGTTCACGAATACGTTCACGATCCTCAAGTGCTGAATCACGTCCGACCGTCGGTTTGGCACCTGCGCCTCTACCTCTGGTCGTCTGTGACCCAATCTGAATTACCGTATCTGCAGAAGATTTTCCCAATGCCTGTGCATCAGTATTTGCGCAGATGAACTCTACCCCCGCAATCTCTGACTCCACCATATGTTCCAAGGCATTACCACCTGCTCCCCCGACACCAATTACGCGAATGATTGCGTTATCTGTATATGCATCGACTACCTCTTCAAACATTGTGCTACCCCTTTAATATTACACTCACCAGAAATTAACCACTTTGCCCCACAAGTCACCACTATACGCCACTTTTATCCAATATCAACCAAAAAATAGAAAAAGTTGCTTTATAACAGGAGGTTATAATGTTTGTTAAATGAGGAAACTCACCAACAGACACCTTTTATATTTCATGCGGTTATTGAAACAAGCTAGGTTTTCCATAAGAAACCTTGCGCAACCAGAAAAAGTTGTGTGAAAAAAATATGGTATTGAGCAGTGCAGAAAGCAGTAAAGAGGTGGAAGTCGGCCGATAAGCCGGGTTCTGTCGAGGACAACCATTCATCTGGGATGCATGTCGCCACGCACCTCAAGCAACCTACCCGAGAGCAGAGCGAGCAGCTCCTGTAGCTCTCCTATTTGGTCTTGCTCCAAGCGGGGTTTACCTTGCCACAAACAGTTACCTGTTGTGCGGTGCGCTCTTACCGCACCATTTCACCCTTACCGGTACGGAATCCGTACTTAGGCGGTATATTTTCTGCGGCACTATCCATAGGCTTATATCTCTCAAGACTTTCACCTCCCAGGCGTTACCTGGCGCTCCGCTCTATGGAGCCCGGACTTTCCTCTGTATCAATGATTGATACAGCGATTGTCTGGCCGACTTCCGACCATAATGATACAGACATCCACAATAATAGTCATTTACTCCACCAGCGAGCGATATAGTTTGTTCTTTCTGACTCCGGTAATCTCTGCAGCAACTGCCGCTGCTTTGCGTGGCGCCAACTCTCGGGCGATAATTTCGACTATACGGTATGCCTCGGAATCATCCTTATCCTCCTCTTGCGCCCCCTCAACAACCAGCACAAACTCACCCCTCCGGTTGTTAGAGTCACTCTCCATCCACTCAATCAACTCACAAAGTGGAGCGGTATGGACTGACTCATGAATTTTGGTCAACTCTCTGGCAACCGATACTCTTCTTTCCGGGCCAAAACAGCTCCTCATGGCTTGTAACGACTCCACAACTCTCCGGGGTGACTCAAAAAAAATCAGGGTTCGTGTTTCGGCAGCAAGCTGCTGCAAGAACTGCTCCCTGGCTACTGCACGTGAAGGTATAAACCCCTCAAAGCTGAAGCGGTTGACCGGAAGGCCGGATAGCGAAAGCGCAACAACAGGAGCGCTTGGGCCGGGAATTGCTGTTATCTCAATACCCTCTTCGCGTGCTCTTCGCGCCAACAGGTATCCCGGGTCATTGATAAGTGGCGTTCCTGCATCACTTATCTGCGCAACAGAGTCGCCCTGCAGCAACCTCTGGATCAGAGAGTCAATCCGGTTTACCTCATTATGTTCATGTAGTGAAAAAAGAGGCTTATCAATTCCAAAATAGTTCAGCAGATTTCGGCTGTGGCGAGTATCTTCAGCTACAATCAGGTCAACGGATGAAAGTGTCTGCTGCCCACGCGGAGAGAAATCACCGAGATTTCCTATCGGTGTAGTCACGATATACAGTACACCACTCACAGCCTTATAATCCCCTGATCCATTCCAATGATACTAACACCCAAATCCTGTGCCACTATTGAAACAGAGACTGCCAATAAATAAAACCATAACCTCATCCATGGCTGGCCATGATGCAGAGATGGCTGTATCCGAGTTTCTGCAACAGAGCGGATTGATACCAATAACCTCGAACTATAGCTGCAAGGCCGGGGAGATTGACCTGATTATGAGATCTGATCAATCAACCATCATCTTTGTGGAGGTGCGCTTACGCAATAATCGAGATTATGGAAGTGGCGCAGACACGGTTACCTCTGCAAAACAGCATAAACTATCCAGAACTGCTCTCCATTATCTACAGAGAAACCCGCAATACGAGGAGTGGTCCATTCGGTTTGATGTGGTCTCTGTAATCCGTGAACAAGATCACTACAAGTTCAGCTGGATAGAAGAGGCTTTCTGGCCTGGAGATAATTAGTATATACTCCAATGTGCCATAGAAACAAAACTCCGGAAAAGGCCATGTTACAAAAAATATTCTCTACAACCATCTTTCTCTCTATCTTCATCTACCTGCAGGGGTGCTCCACTACAGCAACACTGGCCACTACAGGTGGTGGTGCGGCAGTAACATCTGCTGATCAGAGATCAATGGGCTCAATCCTTGATGACAACTGGAGCATTGAACATGCGGCCGGCTATGTGATCAACGAGGATCCTGAACTGGCAGACAAGACCCATATAAACATTACCAGCTATAACGGTATTGTGCTGATTTCAGGAGAGGCTCCAACCGACAAACTCAAAATCGATGTTGAGAGAGTTATAAAATCCATGCCAAAGGTGCGACGAATCCATAATATGGTTACAGTGGCTGCGCCCAGCTCATTCCTGACCAGAACCAGTGATACCATGCTAACCACCCGTATCAAGGCATCCATGCTGGGAGAGGAGAACTTTCCAGCCAGCAAGATAAAGGTGGTTACCGAGAACGGGAGCACCTATTTGATGGGGCTCGTTACTCGCGCAGAGGGGGCATCTGCCGTTACCATTACTCAGGGGATAAGTGGCGTCCAGAAAATTGTGAAACTCTTCGAATACACAGACTAACCAACCACATTACAGATACAGTCCTGACAAAATATCAGAGTGGATGCATCTATTCTCTCCCGGTTTAGATCCATCGTTGGTGACGATGGATTGCTGGATGACAGTGCTGACCTACTGAGCTACAGCTACGACAACAGCCGGATCTCCACCATACCTGAAGCAGCTCTTCTTCCCTCTACCCACAACCAGGTTGTTGAGATAGTCAGGGTCTGCAGAGAACACCATATCCCCATAACCCCTCGCGGAAGAGGCAGCGGGACCTCCGGTGCGGCAGTACCAGAAGATCACGGAATCGTGCTCTCGACAGAGAGAATGAGGAGTATCATTAGGGTCGATACAGACAACAGATTGATGATTGTTCAGCCTGGTGTAACAAACCAGGAGGTACAACAAGAGGCATCGCGTCACGGCTTTTTCTGGGCTCCAGACCCAAGTAGTAGTTCATTCTGTAGTGTTGGGGGAAACATCGCCTGCGGCTCTGCCGGCCCTCGTGCCGTCAAATATGGAACTGTCCGGGAAAACATACTTGGACTAAGAGCTGTTACTGGAGATGGCAAGGAGATCAAGACAGGAACAGAAACCACGAAATGGGCTGTAGGGTATGATCTTACCCGTCTAATAGTGGGCTCAGAGGGTACATTGGCAATAGTAACGGAGGCGACTCTCAAGCTACTGCCCAAACAGCAAAAAAGTAGCCTGATGCGTGCACTCTATCGAGACATGCAGAGCGCTGCTGATGCAGTTGCAGCGATCATGGCCCAGCCGTTCACCCCAAGCGCGCTGGAGTTCATGGACAGCAATAGTCTTGGCCTGATCAGATCACAGCTCGGCAGTGACTTTCCCGCAGAGGCAGGGGCAATGCTGATGATAGAGGCAGATGGATCAATTGAGAGCGTTAAGGAGGCTGCCGAGGCACTTCAGGCCAGTGCCACAAATAGCGGGATGGTGGATTTTTACCTCGCTTCCACTGAAGCTGAGGTCAAACAGCTCTGGAAAGCACGCAAAATACTCTCCCCACGCCTGAGAGAGGTATCTCCCAAAAAGATAAATGAGGATATTGTTGTACCTGTCTCCAGCATACCTGAACTTATTGCATCAATAGACTCACTGTCTACCAAACACCAGATCATGATTGCCAATTTCGGTCACGCTGGAAATGGAAACCTCCACACCAATCTGCTGATAAATCCAGATGATTCTGCCGAGATGGCGCGTGCCGAGGAGTGCCTTGATGAGATCTTTCAGACTGTTCTTGAACTGAATGGGTCAATCTCCGGAGAACATGGGGTTGGATTGATAAAGCAGAAATTTGTTTCTCGTGAGATTCCAGACACCGAGCGGAGACTCATGAGCGAAATCAAACTGCTATTTGATCCAGACAGTATACTGAATCCTGGCAAAGGGCCTCAGCAGTAGCTGTTACCGCACTCCTACTTTACGATTTTGAGAGCTGGGGCACTCTTCTCTGAAACACCGCCATCTTGATTGCCCTGTTTCTCCTCCACCGCCTCCGGAAAGATCATTCCCTGACCATTTTCCTGTGCATAGATTGCACGAACCGCAGATGGAGGAAAAGAAATATGTTCAGATGCACCGGAAAACCTGGCACTAAAGCTGATCCAGTCATTCTCTATAGACAACCCTGATACTGCACTGTAACTGCTATTCAGAACAATCTTGTCATCATCAACATGAGCCACAGGAACCGTAACCATGGAATCTGTTGCATCAACAACAATATATGGTGTCATCCCATTATCACTAATCCACTCATGTATCGCACGGATCATATATGGACGACTGGAGCTCATCTCCTGGCCGGACTGTGATTTCTCACTCATCTAGCTCACGCTCCTCCTCAGTCAGGCTATCGAGGAATGAGTCACGATCAAATATACGCTCTGCATACTCCATAACTGCATTTGCTGAGGTTGGCAGAGCAATCTTCATGGACTTCAGTCTCCACAGGATAGGAGCCAGACTACAATCCACCAGGGAGAACTCATCGCTCATAAAATATTTATGTTGCTTGAATAGCGGTGCCAACATTGTAAGGCTCTCTGTCAACTCCTTCCTTGCCTGCTTTGCCACCTTGTCACTACCAAACTCAATCTCTTCCATCCGTACTAACCAGTCTCGATCAATCCTGTCGATCATTAGACGATCATTTGCCCTTGCCACAGGATCAACCGGCATTAGTGGAGGATGAGGAAATCTCTCGTCCAGATACTCCATAATTACTCTGGAACCAAAAAGGGTAAGATCTCTGTCGGCAATAGTCGGTAGTATCTGGTATGGACTCAACTCAATAAAGTCCTCCTGAGGATCAGAGAGATCAACACTCTCTGTTTCATGAGTAATCCCCTTCTCTGCCATCACAATCCTTACCCTGTGACTCATGGCATCCAAAGGCCCTGAGAAAAGCATCATTACTGAGTGCCTGCTTGCAATTGTCATAACTTTTCCTTGTTATCAACTCTGTCTCTACAAATATCAGATGATATTTGGACTGTTTTGGCAGCCTGAGACTGCTCTTGTATCAAGACAAAACCCCGGACTCAACAGACGATGCCGAGTCCGGGGTTTCATCAACCCAATTTAACAGTGGATTAGTGTACGTCTTTCCAGTATTCCTTCTTCAAGCGGTAGGAGAGAACCAATAGAATCAACAGGAAGGCAAGCACATACCAACCCAGAGTCTCTCGATATTCTTTGGCAGGCTCGCCAACGTATACCAGGAAATTAACCAGATCACCAACAGCCTTGTCATATTCTGCTGGCGTCATGCTTCCGGAGCCATCGGCAACCAGTTTTTCGGTAACCTTCTCACCACCATACGCCATATTCACCTTCTCCTCCTGAAGATATTGCTTGCCCTGCAACCCCTCCAGCACATGAGGCATACCAACATCCTGGAATACAATGTTATTTACCCCCATTGGGCGTGATGTATCCACATAAAACCCTCGCAGATAGGTATACAACCAGTCTGCTCCACGAGAACGTGAGATCACGCTCAGGTCCGGTGGAGTTGTTCCAAACCAGGCAGCAGCATCCGATTCGGGCATTGCGATCTCCATAGTGTCATGGATTTTAGCACCTGTGTAGACCAGATTCTCCAGAACCTCACTATCTTCCATACCCAGATCATCTGCCATTCTCTTGTAACGCATAAACTTGGCAGAGTGACAGCTGAGACAGTAATTCATAAACAGCTTGGCACCTCTCTTCAGCGACTCGTGGTCAGTAACATCCACAGGCGCATGATCCAGATGCACTCCGCCGCCAGATGCAAGAGCAAATGTTGGGAGAATTACAAGCAACAGTGTATTGATTTTTTTCATCATCTTTTTCATCGATTGTTCTCCTTAATGCTCTGGCAGACGCTCAGGTACCGGCTTCGTCTTATCCATCTTCGAGTAGAAAGGCATCAACAGGAAGAAGGCGAAGTAGAGTACAGAGAAGATTCGTGCAAACATGGTTGCTGTTGGTGTCGCTGGCTGTGTTCCCAACCATGAGAGGACAATAAAAGTGACCACGAAGATTGCCAGAGTAACCTTGGAGATCATCCCCTTGTACTTGATGGATTTAACCGGACTACGATCCAGCCACGGCAGCAGGAAGAGCACAATAATTGCTCCAAACATCGCCATAACCCCAAGGAACTTATCAGGCACTGCACGTAGAATTGCGTAGAATGCGGTGAAATACCAGAGCGGAACGATGTGCTCCGGAGTCTTCAATGGATCTGCAGGGACAAAATTGTCCTTCTCCAGGAACCAGCCCCCCATCTCCGGCACGAAGAACATGATGGCAGAGAAGATCATCAGGAAGACAACCACGCCAACAATATCCTTGACAGAGTAGTATGGGTGGAATGGGATTCCATCTGTAGGTGCTGTATCACTCCAGCGGTTTCCTTTTGGACCATCCTTGATCTCAATGCCGTCAGGGTTGTTTGATCCAACTGCATGCAGTGCAATGATGTGCAGGAATACCAGCATAGCCAGCACCAGCGGTACCGCGATAACGTGGAATGCAAAGAAGCGGTTCAGAGTGGCGTCAGCAATAACGAAGTCACCACGAATCCACAGGGCGATCTCCTCACCTACGTATGGAATTGCACCAAACAGGGAGATAATAACCTGCGCACCCCAGTAGGACATCTGGCCCCAAGGTAGCAGATAACCCATAAAGGCCTCCGCCATCAAGGCGACATAGATCACCATACCGAAGACCCAGATCAATTCA
Source organism: Candidatus Thiopontia autotrophica (assembly GCA_014384675.1). NCBI lineage: Bacteria > Pseudomonadati > Pseudomonadota > Gammaproteobacteria > Candidatus Thiopontia > Candidatus Thiopontia autotrophica. Next base: position 42,756 of record JACNFK010000029.1, read on the forward strand.
CGGGGCTTGCGATAGGATCCGTACATAAGCCCACGGAACATATGCATATAGATAACCACAAAGAACATTGAGGCACCGGTAGAGTGCATGTAACGCATCAACCAGCCCCACTCCACATCACGCATAATATATTCAACCGAAGCAAAGGCCAGCTCTGCATCAGGCTTGTAGTTCATGGTAAGGAAAATTCCAGTCACAATCTGCAACACCAGCACCAGCATAGCCAGTGATCCGAAGAAGTACCAGAAATTGAAATTCTTTGGCGCATAGTACTGTGCCAGATGCTCATTCCAAACTTTCAGCAGCGGAAAGCGTTGATCAAACCAGCCCAGTACGCCGGTTGCTTCTGTATTTCTAAGTCCCATTACGCTACTCCTTGATCTACACCAATCAGCACTTTGGAATCACTGATATATTTATGAGGAGGGACAACCAGGTTTGTAGGTGCTGGTACCCCTGCGTAGACCCGTCCAGCCAAATCGAAACGGGAGCCATGACATGGGCAGAAGAAACCACCCTTCCAATCTGGACCGAGGTCAGCTGGAGCCATCTCTGGACGGAAAGTTGGAGAACATCCAAGATGGGTACATATTCCAACAGTTACCAGGTACTCAGGCTTGATGGCGCGAGAATCATTTTTACAGTAATCAGGTTGATCCGACTCATCTGATGCCGGGTCACGCAGAATACCATCAAATGTTTTCAGAGTATCCAGGGTCTCCTGAGTACGACGAACAATCCATACCGGCTTGCCACGCCATTCGACAGTCATCATCTGCCCCGGCTCCAACTTGCTTATATTTGCCTCAACAGGAGCGCCAGCCGCCTGTGCTCTCGCACTAGGATTCATGGACTTAACGAAAGGAACAGCTACAAAGCCGACCCCTACTGCGCTCACTGCAGAGGTCGCAGCCGTCAGAAAGCGGCGCTTACCCAGATCTACAGTCTCTGTACTCATACAGTTTCTCCGAAAATAAAAAGGTGGATCCAAACAGAATCCACACCAAACCCAAAATTTTGTGGGTGAGAATATTACCACAAGTCAAACAGGTGATTGAACCATTTTTAAGCCGCACTAA